>JAODBQ010000185.1 GCA_025464045.1 Ilumatobacteraceae bacterium | reverse complement strand
GCCGGCCTGGGTGAGTCCGAGGTTGCCACCCTCGGCCACGATCCGGCCGCGCAGATCGCCGCCGTCCACGCGCACGGAGTCGTTCGCCCGGTCACCGACGTCCGCGTTCGATTCCGTGGACGCTTTGACGTACGTGCCGATCCCACCGATCCACAGCAGGTCGACTGGCGCCCGCAGGATCGTCGAGACGAGCTCGGCCGGCGTGAACGTGGTGCGATCCGCACCGAGGCGCTCGCGGGCGCGGTCGCTGATCTCGATGCTCTTGGCCGTGCGCGGATGGACACCGCCTCCGGGCGAGATCACCGCGCCGTCGTAGTCCGCCCAGCTCGAACGGGGCAGGTCGAACAGCCGCCGACGCTCGGCGAAGGACCGTGCCGGATCCGGGTCCGGGTCGATGAACACGTGGCGGTGGTCGAACGCGGCGACGAGGCGCAGGTGCGGCGAGCGGAGCATGCCGTTGCCGAACACGTCGCCGGACATGTCGCCGATGCCGACGACGGTGAGCTCGTCGCGATCGACGTCCTTGCCGATCGCACGCGCGTGGCGACGAACGCTCTCCCACGCGCCGCGCGCCGTGATGCCCATCGCCTTGTGGTCGTAGCCGGCGCTGCCGCCGGACGCGAACGCGTCGCCGAGCCAGAAGTCGTAGGCCGCGGAGATCGAGTTGGCGACGTCGCTGAAGGAGGCGGTGCCCTTGTCCGCGGCAACGACGAGGTACGGGTCGTCGCCGTCGTAGCGCACGGTGTCTGGCGGGGGGACCACGGTGCTGCCAACGATGTTGTCGGTGAGGTCGAGCAGGCCGCCGATGAACTCGCGGTAGCAGGCGACGCCTTCCACGCGGAGCTGCTCTGCCGTCGTGGTCGGGCGCTTGAGCACGAAGCCGCCCTTGGCCCCGGTCGGCACGATGACCGCGTTCTTGACGATCTGCGCCTTGACCAGACCGAGGATCTCGGTGCGGAAGTCCTCGCGACGGTCGCTCCACCGGATGCCACCGCGAGCGACCAGCCCGTTGCGCAGGTGCAGGCCCTCGAGCCGTGGCGAGCACACCCAGATCTCGAACATCGGGCGCGGCGCGGGCAGGTCGGGGACCTTGCTCGAGTCGAACTTGAACGCGAGGACCGGTCGCACGTCACCGGCATCCGTCGGCCGGAACGCGTTGGTGCGCACCGTCGCGTCGATCAGCGCCATCAGGGCGCGCAGCGTGCGGTCGTCGTCGAGGCTCGGGACCGCGTCCAACGCGGCCGCCAGCTGGGCGCGCAACTCGGCGTGCTCGTGCTGCGGCGCATCGACCCGCTTCGGATCGAACCGGGTCTCGAACAGCTCGACGAGCTGCGCGCTGATGCCCGCGTGGCGGCACAGCGTGGACTCGATGTACTGCTGGCCGAACGGGAACCCGATCTGGCGCAGGTAGCGCGAGTAGGCGCGCAGCACCTCCACCTGCCGGGCCGTGCTGCCGGCGAGGAGGACGAGCCGGTTGAGACTGTCGACCTCGACCTGACCGGCGAACGTCGCCGCGAAGGTCCGTTGCACCTCGGCGCGCACCGGGTCGGACATCAACGATCCGTCCGTCACGGACACCCCGACGTCGTGCAGCCACACCGCCACACCGTCACCCGTGTCGAACTTGAACGAGCGTTCGTCCAGAGCGCGGAAGCCGAGCTGGCCCAGCAGCGGCAGCAGGTCGGCGAGCGGCAGCGGCGAACCGCGGTGATAGACGCGGAACCGCCACTCCTGCGGCCCGACGCCCGAGAACTGCAGCATCGACGTCGCGAGCTCGTTCCCGGAGCGGCGGAGGTCGTCGATCTGGACCAGATCCACCGCCGCCGTCGCCGGCCAGTCGAGCTCGTCGTACCCGGCGGGGATCACCGGTCGGTACCGGCTGATCAGCTCGTCCCCTCGTGCTGCGCCCACCGCCTCCGCGAGATGGCTCCGGGTCTCGGCCACCCATGCCTCGTCCACCTCACCGATCGGTCCCGTTCCCGTGCTCGCCACTCCGCAACTCCCTTCGGCGCCGTTGCCGTACGTGCAGTTGACCACAGTCGTCGCCCACTGCGACGGGGCGTGACCCCCGGCTGCGCGACCTAGGGTTGCACGACATGGACGCACCCCCCGGGTCACCGGGCTCACTCGACCGACCGGACGTCGTCCACGTCAGCAACGAGTCGCATCACGACCATCGCCCGGTCGCGGGCGGGTTGGCACGCGCGGCGGTGTTCGGGGTCAGCGACGGTCTCGTCAGCAACGTGTCGCTCGTGCTCGGGCTCGCCGGATCCGGCGTCGGTCCATCCGTGGTGCGGCTGACCGGCCTCGCGGGAGCGATCGCGGGCGGAGCCAGCATGGCCGCGGGCGAATGGATCAGCCTGTCCGCGCAGAACGAGCTGATCGGGCGTGAGGTCGCGATCGAGCGGCGCGAGCTGGTCCACAACCCGGCCTCGGAGACCATCGAGCTCGCCGCCGCGTACCGCCAGCAGGGCATGTCGCCGGACACCGCAGCCGCGGCGGCGAGCGAGGTGATGTCGCACACCGAGCGGGCCCTCGGCGTGCACGCCCGCCAGGAGCTCGGCGTCGATCCGCATGACCTCGCCTCGCCGTGGCGTGCCGCGGCGATCTCGTTGGTGTGCTTCCTGTTCGGCGCGTTCCTCCCGGTGATCCCCTGGTTGGGCGGCAGTGGGGGTGCCGCGGAGGTCGCCTCGGTGTCCATCGGGGTGGGCGCGGCGGCGGTCGTCGGCGCCGCGATCGGGCGCTTCGCCGAACGACGCGTCGTGTGGAGCTCGCTGCGGCAGGTGCTGATCCTGTTGTGCGCCTGCGGAGCGACGTACGCGATCGGTTCGCTCCTCGGCGTCACCGGTGGCTGACCAGAACGTGATCTGATGGCCGCGATGACTCAGATGAACGTGCTCGGCACGGAACTCGAACCCTGCTCCTACGATCCGCTCACGGGGTTCTATCGCACCGGCTGCTGCGAGAACCGCGGCGACGATCCGGGCTTGCACGTGATCTGCGTCGTGCTCACCGACGAGTTCCTCGAGTACTCCAAGCAGGTCGGCAACGACCTCAGTACGCCGATGCCGCAGTTCGGCTTCGCCGGCCTCACCGGCGGCCAGCAGTGGTGCCTGTGCGCGACCCGTTGGCAGGAGGCGTTCGACGCCGGTGCGGCGCCGAAGGTCCGGCTCGGGGCGACCCACCTCTCGGCGCTCGAGTACTGCTCGCTGGCAGATCTGCGCGCCCACGCGATTGAGTAGCGGCTACTCAGGACTGAGGCGATGCCCGGGCCGATGATGCCCGCATGACGTTCGAAGACCCACCGCGACCGCGTTCGACGCCGATCCCGGACCAGTTGGATGGCCCACGGCTGCAACCGCCGACCCCGGAGCAGTTCCTGTCGGCGCAACCCGACCAGCACGCACCCGCCGGACCACCTCCGCCACCGCCGGGGTTCGGCCCGATGCCAGGCGCGCCGCAGACCCCGTGGACCGCGGCGCCGACGCAGCCGTACACCCCGCAGCAGTTCAGTCCGATGATGAACCAGATCCCGATGCGGGCGGTGTCCCGCGTCTGGATCGCCAGGACCGTGATCGGGCTGGTCATCGCGGTCGTCGCCGTGGTCATCGCCTGGCGCGCCGTCGACCGTGCGAACACCGCGGTCGACAAGGCCGTCGCCCAGGTCACCAGCCAGACCTTCCCCGTGATCACCTTCCCCAGCATCACCGTCCCGACGATCACCGTGCCGACCATCACGACCCCGACCATCACGACCACGACCATCACGACCCCGACCATCACGACCACGACCATCACGACCCCGACCATCACGGTCCCGAACGTCGTCGCGCCGCCGACGATCCCGGGGACGACGGTCGTGTCGACCGCGCCGGCCGAGACGAGCCCCGTGGCGAGCACGCCGGGTCGGCTCCCCGAGGGCGCACCGCTGTGGGACCCCGCCGCCACCGGTGCGCTC
>JAODBQ010000179.1 GCA_025464045.1 Ilumatobacteraceae bacterium | reverse complement strand
GACGATCGTGGCCCGCTCCTCGCTGTCGCCGAGGCTGACCAGGCGTCCGACCAACGCCGACTTGCCGCACCCGGCGGAGCCCGTCACGATGATCACGCCGGTGCGCGCATCTGCCATCGCGGACACGATCGAACGCAGCGCGTCGTGGCGTCCGGTGAAGAAGTTGCCGTCCCCCTCTGTGCCGCGCGCCGCGAGGCGAAGGTGCTCGACGACCGCGGAGAGCCGCGTCCGTCGGTAGAACGGGTTGCGCATCAGCGGGCGCTCGGATGCGCCGAGCCTGACGAGTTGGGGATGCTGGCGCGGCTCGCCCCAGTTCCGCTTCAACGCCGCGACGAAGTCGTCGCCCCGGACCGTGCTGTTGCGGCTCGAGAAGCGCTCGCGGTCGGCCGGGTCGGTCGGCACCTCTGTCAACAGCCGGCGGATCTCCCGCGCCATCGCACCGGCGAGCGCCGGCTCGTCGGACAAGCACGCGGCGATGACGCAGAACCATCCGTCCGCCGGCTCGGCCAACGTGCCGAGGATCGCGTCGGCCGCCTGCGCGGCGTCGACGAGCGCCGCTCCGGAGAAGCACGCGTCGACGATCACCAGCACCTCACGGGCCTTGCTGAGTGCAGCGAGCTCGCCGAGTGCCGCGCCGTCGAACACCTCGACGTCGCCGCTCCTGCCGCGCGCGTAGAGGCGCAGGCGCCGGTCCGCGCCCTGCACGCCGTGGCCGGTCCAGAGCACGATGAGGATGTCGTCGACGCGCGCCGCGTCGAGCTCGCGGCGAACGGCGTTGCGCAGTTGCGACTCGGTGTGGTTCGGCAGGATCGTCGGTGCCAGGCCGAGCGTCGCGAAGACCTCGCCCAGCTTCTCGGTGTCGTCGACCGCGTTCGGGAGCTCGGCCAGGTGGCGGTACCTGCCGTTGGCGATGCCGACGAATCGCCCGAGCTGCTGGTCGGTGCTCATCGCGCTGCGGGATCCCAGACGAGGACGGGAACCGTGATCGTGGCCGATCCGGGACCGGCGGCGTCCACGGTGACGCGGTACCCGCCCGCGGGCAGCGGTGGCAGCGTCAGCCGCCGGTCGCCACCGATCGGCAGCCTGATGCCCGTCTGGGCGCCGTCGCGCACGATCGTCGCGCGCAGCCGGAGGTCGGGCCCCGCGACGACCTGCAGCGCGGGTGGCGGTTCGGCGGTCGTCCACATGTCGGGCAGCTGCACGCCGAGCCCGTCCGGTGCGGCGTCGCCCTGCCAGATGATCGAGTCCTGGGTCAGCAGGCCGTCGATCATGTCGAGGACCGCCTTGGTGTTGTGCAGCGAACCGTGCCGTTCGCTCACGGTCAGGACGTTGTGACCGCGACCGTTCGCGGGCTCGGCCGACAACCTCGGCACGGTGCCGTCGCCGCCCTGGTCACGCGCGTCGATCTCGGTGGTGACGACGAACCCGTCGCCGTTCGATCGCGCCGTCGTCGACGTCGGCTGGCGGATGCCCACCACCTTGTGCAGCTCGTACGTCGGTGCGGTGTGCTCCGCCGACGTCCGCAGCTGCTGGTGGAAGGCGTTGGCACGGTCGACCATCCGCGGGTCGAGACCGTAGGCCGAGGGGGACAGCATCGCGCGCGTCCTGCCGTCGTCGATCACCTTGTACTGCGGCAGCAGCTCGTGGAGCGAGGGCAGGCTGCGGGCGAAGGTGGTCAGTCGCTCGGAGAGCACGCCGACGCCGGCGGACATGCCGTGGGCGAGCGTCTCCAGCGCGTTGGTGGCGCCCTGGTGAGGCGTGCCGACGGTCACCAGTGCACGCGTCAGCTCGGCGCCACCTTCGAGCTCGATGAACGAACGGGCGACGAGCCCACCCATCGAGTGGGCGACGATGACGAGCCTTGCGTCGCCGAAGCCGGGCTGGCTGCGCCACCGCTCGAGGATCGGCACGATCGCCCGCCGCAACCGGCGGCCGTTGACGCGGCAGGACAGCCGCCAGTCGTACGGGAACGGGATGAGGTTGGCCAGTCTCGCCTCGTCCGGATCGTGGATGTCACCTTCGATCAGGTGGAACCGCTCGCTGCGCAGGAAGTTCAGCAGTGCGTCGTACCCGTCGACGGGTGACCACAGCCCGGGGATCACGTGCAGGTCGCTGACCAGTCGCACCGGCGTCACCCGTGCCAGGCGCGGCCTCCTCGCCGATCCGCTGCCCGGTTCGTCGGGGTCGCCCGGGTCGCCCGGATCGTCGGGATCGCTGTTCCCGGCGCCCTCGGGCAGCACCAGGGGATCGAGGCTCCGGCCGAGTCGCAGGATGCCGCTGATCAGCGTCCGCTTGCGCAGCGCCCAGACCACCTTGTTGCCGACCGCGAGCTCGCTCCCCATGATCCCGGGGAGCACCACCACCACATCGCGCACGACCGTCGGATCGACCCCCACCGCGGCAGCATCTCACAACCGCGACACGCCGATTTCAGCGCAGCGTGGCTGCTCCCGACGTCGCTGCCGAGTCGTCGTCGATCACGCCAGGCGACAGCGACGAAGGGCACTCAGCAGCGAGGCCGGCGAGGCGGAGAACGACGACGACGGCCCGCTGAGGTGTCGTGCCAGCAGGTCGGTGTCGCACTCGCCGTCGATGAGGAACACGTCGTTGACGTTGCCGTCCACGGTGGAGATGTCCGCGGCTTCGATCGAGACGCCGTGGTCCGCGAACCAGCGACAGATCGCCGAGAGCAAGCCGATCCGGTCGGGGGCGGTGACCCGCACGATCGACGTGTCGATGCCCTCGCCGCTCCGCGTCACCCGTGCCCGGCCGGTCGGGACGAAGCGGTACGACGGCGACGAGCCCTCGGCCGTCTCGCGCAGCCGCCCCCCGATGGCGGTCCAGCGCTCCTCGTCGAACGGGGTGCGCGAGCGAACCGTGAGCGCATGGAGCGCGAGGCGTCCGCCCGACGTCGTCATCACCGAGGCCGCTTCGACGGACACGTCCGCGCCCGCCAGCGTGCCCGCGGTGTCGGCGAGGAACCCGGGACGGTCCTCGGCGGCAACCGTCAAGCGGAACGTGTTGGTGCCCGGCATCTGCCGGGCGACGGCGCGCACCTCGCCCGGGCGGAGCTTGGGGTGGCACAGCGCGAGGTCGCCCGCGAGCACCGCCGGCGACTCGCTCAGCGCCCACAACGGCGACACCCCGTTCAACAAGCGCGTGGCGACCGCCCGCGGCAACGTCGTGTGGGCGAGCAGCTCACGCAGCTCGGAGATGTTCGCCGTCGTCGCGCGCACGCCGTGCTCGGCGCTCTGCACCTGGATGACGTTGTCGAGCACCTCTCCGAAGACATCTGGGTTGGCGAGCAGCCAGGAGTGGCCGCCGCGCACCACCTTGCCGTCGGTGCCGAAGGTGGAGCAGAACGTGTCGAACGCAGTGAGCGGGACCAGCCGGTCGCGATCGCTCCACAGCACGAGCACGGGGAGCTCCCGCCGCGCCAGCTCGGCCATCTCCGCGGTGAGGTCGGCGGACATCGCCAGGTGTGCGGCGTGCATCACGGCGAACGGGTTGCGCCACATGTTCTCGAGCAGCGCGCGCTGGATGAGGGTCGTCGTCGCCAGGTCCTCGACCGGCGGCCGCATCGCATCGAGGACGCGTGTGAACATCGTGTGCCCGCGAGCGTCGGACCCGCCCGTGCCGCCGTTCGCCGGGAACACGCCGGGGTCGCCGACGGAGTTGAGCAGCACG
>JAODBQ010000370.1 GCA_025464045.1 Ilumatobacteraceae bacterium | reverse complement strand
CGTCGTGCAGCGGTACGCGCGCGCAGCCCTCGGCTGCGATCGTGCCCCGTGCGAACACCCGTCTGCGCACGACCGGCTCTCGATCCCCCACCGCGGTTGCCCGCGCGGTGTCGGGGATTGGCGCACGGACCGCGGCGGAGGACGGACGACGGTGGTCGAGCGGGCGGCCACTGCCCCAGGGGTCCGAGTCGTATGGAGCGGCGCGAGTCGCACAGCGGCGACAACCACGTCCACCGACTCGCGCCCGGCGCTGCGACTCGGACTACGACGCTGCGACTCGGACTGCGACGCTGCGACTCGGACTACGACCACCGCGACTCGGACCGACTGGACGCGGCTCGTGCGGGACGTTGGGGACTGGATCGGCTCGCCAGCCCGCGCACGACCGTGCCCGTGTCCACCACCCGGGGTGGCCCGGGAACCCGGCCGGGCGCAGGAGCGACCGGCCGCGCGGGCCGCGGACGGCCCCGGGTGGGGGCCTCAGGCGGGTTGTGCTTCGAGGTGCGACGCGGGTCGTTCGTCGCTCGGATCGTCGCTGCGCGCCCGTGCCGGCAGGAACAGCGCGACCCCGATCGCGGCGAGCATGGTCACGCTGGCGGCGACCCAGCCGACCGTGTGCAGACCGCTCACGAACGCGTGCTTGGACACATCGAGGATCTGCGCGCTGAAGGGCTTGGCGACGGGTGATTCGTTGGCCACGCTCACCGCCTGGCCGATGTTGTCGCCGATCGCAGTGACCACCTCGGGGGGGACCGTGCCGAGCAGACGATCGCCGACCGTCGACGTGAAGTGACTGGCCATCAACGAGCCGAACACGGCGACGCCGATCGCCCCACCCATCTGGCGCGTCGTGTCGTTGACCGCGGAGCCGACGCCGGCCTTCGCCCGTGGCAGTGACCCCATGATCGAGTCGGTGCACGGCGCGAGCACGTTGGCCATGCCGGCGCCCATCAACGCCGTGATCCCGATCACGTGCAACGCGCTGATCTGGACCGTGAACGTGGAGAAGAGCCCGAGCGAGATGGTGACGAGGAGGAGGCCGGCGGTGACGACGATCTTGTTGCCGAACTTGGCGACCCAGACGCTCGACAGCGGCGCGCACACCATCATCACCGCGGCTTGTGGCAGCAGCACGGCGCCGGCCTTCACCGTGGAGTAGCCGAGCACCGACTGGAGGTACTGCGTGAGGAGGAAGAGCGTGCCGAACAGGGCGAGGAACACCAGCGTGATCCCGCCGCTCGCAGCGCTGAAGCGTGGGTTCTGGAAGAACCGCATGTCCAGCATCGGGTGCGGCGTGCGCAGCTCCCACACGAAGAACATGACGAGCAGGAACGCGCCGAGGACGAAGCCGGTGACGATCGTCGGCGAGCCCCATCCGTGGCTCGGCGCCTCGATGATCGACCACAGCAGCGAGCCCAGGGCGGCGATCGACAGCACGGCACCCCGTGGATCGAGTGCACTGGGGTTCGGATCGCGCGACTCCGGCACCAACAAGAACCCGAGGATCAGCCCGGTGATCACGATCGGCACGTTGACGATGAACACCGAGCCCCACCAGAAGTGCTCGAGCAGCACGCCGCCGGTGATCGGGCCGAGACCGATCCCGAGCGCCGAGACGCCGGCCCAGATGCCGATCGCCTTGCCGCGCTCGGCCGGGTCACGGAAGATGTCGGTGATGATCGACAGCGTGGACGGCATGATGAACGCGCCGCCGACGCCCATCAACCCGCGGGTGAGGATGAGCATCGTCGGGCCGGAGGCGAACGCCGACATCGCCGACCCGATGCCGAACACCGACAGGCCGAACGCGAGGAACCGGTAGCGCCCGTAGCGGTCACCGAGGCTGCCCGCGGTGAGCAGCAGACCGGCGAACACGAGCGTGTAGGCGTCGACGGTCCACTGCAGTTGACTCGCCGTCGCGCCGAGGCCACCGTCGGCCGTGCTGCGCGCGAGCGTGGGGATCGCGACGTTGAGGATCGTGTTGTCCAGCGTGATCACGATCAGGCTGATGCACAGCACGAGCAGCGTCAGCCAGCGGCGACGGTGCACGGTCTCGGGATCACGGAGGGCCGCGCGTGCGCTGGCGAACATGCCGCCCATTCCTAGCCGGAGTCGTTGCCGGGCGCAACCGTTGCGGGCGCAGCACCAGGATCGACGCGAGGCCTTCGCCGCGCAGGACGCGCAGGCCACAGATCCCGAGCCAGGCGGCGCCCGTCACCTCGGCTGCCGCCGCGAACCACGAGAACCAGCTCACGTGCTGGTCCGGGAACGAACCGCTGAGCTCGCTCCAACGCGGCAGGAAGTGGGCGCTCGTGAACGCGATGGCCTGCGCGAAGCCGACCGCCACCGCGACGGCCGGCGCCAAGCGGTGCCGGGTCAGCACGATCGTGATCGCGGCCACGGAGACCGCCGACGAGATCGTGCCGGCCACGTAGAGCGTCGCGGTGATGCTGTCGGCGCCTCGGCGCAGGTGGTCGGCGGTGTGGATCGCGAACGCCACCAGGAAGATCACGCTCGCCCACCACAGACGGGTGTCGGATGCATCGGCGGCAGTTGCGGTCGGCGTGCTCGCGGCGTGGGTCGTCATGGTCTCCTCCGCTGCGGTGGACGTGTGGGGATCGCCTGTCGGATGACGGCGGCGACGCTCTCCCCGGTGTGCCCGCGACGATGTCGTCGGCCGCCCCGAAGACCAACGGCACAAACCCCCCGTATGCCTCCCCGGAGTGGCGTTGGACATCGGCCGAGATGTTCGGGAAATCGCACAAGCGCGACCGCGATCGTGCCGATGAAGAGACTGGTCAGGAATGCATCGAA
>JAODBQ010000154.1 GCA_025464045.1 Ilumatobacteraceae bacterium | reverse complement strand
TGGAGATGACGTGTCCTCAGGGGTTGACGGAGCGGACCTGAGGGCGCAGTGGACGGCCGGGTCACAGCCGCGCACGTCTCCCACATCAGTGCGGCGAGGTGGTGCCCACCCGCGCGATCGGGCAGCGCCACTTCCTCCCGTCGGAGTACCCCGACAACGGTCCGCGCGCCCGGGGCGGTCTGCGGCCGGACGGCGCAAGCGCCGTAGTAGGTGGGGTGAAGGTCAGGACGGCGCGTGCGTCCGGGTGGCGGCCAGGACGCGGCGAAGGTCGTCGGGGTCGACGCCGTGCGCGACCTGCCAACGGGGAGCTACTGGTTCCACTTGTCGGCGGTCTTCTTACCGTGGCCGCCACGACCACCGAGTGAAGGGCTTGTTGGTGTCCATGCGTTGGACGTCCGCGGATCGTCCGGCCGCTGGCCATCGAGCGAGATGGCGCTACCGTGCGATGCACGCTCTCGCGTCAGCCCTTCGACCTGAGCGCCAAGCCCCGAAGGGCAGGAAGGTGGCCAGGATGACCACCGACGAGCAGCAGCCGACCGAGACCGAAGGCCGGTCGAGCATCCTGATGGAGATCGCCAACGCGATGGTCTCCCTCTACAAGCACCAGTTCGGGCGCGGTCCCACACGAGCGCGTGCGGTCTGGGCGACCGAGGACGCCCTGGTCGTCTTCCTCGAGGACACGCTGGCCCCCGTGGAGCGCAACATGGTGCGCATGGGCGAGCACCGGCGCCTGCGCGACATGCGCATGTTCTTCCAGTACGCGGCGGTGCGCGAGTTCTGCGAGCCCGTCGAGCGCATCACCGGCCGCAAGGTCCGCTCGTTCCTCAGCGGCATCGACACCGAAGTCGACGGGCTCTCCATCGAGACGTTCGTTCTCCATCCGGCGGGCTACGACGGCCCGTCACGCATCGAGCGCGCCGAGTTGTAGCTTCGACCCGTTGGTCTCGAGGCGAATTCGGACTTCGGACCAACGGCGTCAGCAGGGCCGACGCAGGTCCGTGGGCAGCAACGCTTCTCAAGAAATGCGGTTGTTCGCCGATCCTCGGGTGAGGTCACCTCGGTGGCCCCACGACAATGGCACCCCCGTCGCGAGGCGGGCTCGCAAAGCCAGGGGTCTCTCGCAGATCGCCCAGCCGCCGACAGGGGACGATCGTCCGATGACGAGTCTTGTTCAACGAGGTGCGGACAGCTCGGCCGACGTGGATCGCCGCGGCCCCGATCGTCGGGTCGGCGCGGGTCTCCTCGTCCTGTCGGCCATGACGCTCGTGTGCGGCATCGCCGAGTACGCGGCTCCCGCGGGCGACCGGTTCTGGCTTGCCTCTGCCGGTTGGAGCTGTGGTGCGCTCGCCGCGGTGGTCGGCGTAGCGTCGGCGATGGCGCGTAGCGAGGCGCGGGATCGCACCGGCTGGGCGATGCTGCTGGTGGGATGTCTCTTCTACCTGGTCGCGCAGGGCCTCTGGGACTTCGGCGGCGCGACGGCGCTTGCCGCGCAGGTGTGCTGGCTGGGCTTCGCGGTGCTCGGCGGGGCGGGCATCCACCGGCTCGGCCGCGGCGCCCGCGGTCCTCTCCGTGTCTCCGGGCTGGAGATCGCACCCCTGATCGCCGCGGTCTGCGCGCTGATCACCGGGCTGCTGTGGACCCACGTCCAGTCCTCGTCTGCGCCTGCGGTCGCGGTGGTGACCGCGTTCGCGGCGCCCGTGTTCTACGGAGCTGCGGCCCTCGTGACGCTGCAATCCGTGCTCTGCGGGGCGCTGGACGTGCGCCGCAACCCGGGCATCGCCGCCGTCCTGGGCGGCGTCTTCCTCGAGGCCATCGCGTTCGCCCTGTGGTCTCCGGAGCTGCTGGCGCAGACTTACACGGTCGGCACCGACGCCGTCGACGCGCTGTGGAGCGTCGGGATCATCCTGATCGGCCTCGGATCGTGGGCCGCCGGGCCTCCGATCGGAGTTGCCGACGCCTCGACGGTGAGCCGTCGCCGAGGCGGCCTGCTGCCGGCCCTGTCCTTCGCGACGCTGCTCAGCATCGAGACGGTGTTCGTGGCCGCCGATGAGCCCGCCGGACCGACGCTCGCGCTCATCGCCGGCATTCTGGTGGTCGGGACGACCAGCATCATCCGCACCACGATCCTGCAGCGAGAGCAGGGCGGGCTGCTCGCGCAGCTGCTCGATCGCGAGAAGGAGCTCGAGGCGGTCAACCGCCGGCTCAGCGAGGAGTCCCGTCGCGACGCGCTCACCGGGCTGGGCAACCGGCTGCGCCTGCGGGAGGACTTCGCCGAGATCGCCGCACGGGCCGAGCGCCACGGCTCGGGGTACAGCGTCGTCCTCCTGGACCTTGATCGCTTCAAGGACTACAACGACATCCTGGGCCACCAGGCCGGTGATGGTGCGCTGCGACAGGTCGCCGCGTACCTCCAGGACCATGCTCGCGCCGGCGACCGGCTGTACCGGTACGGCGGGGAGGAGTTCCTGCTCCTGCTGCCGGAGGATGACGTCGAGTCGGGCCGCGGCGTCGCCGAACGTCACCGGATGAATCTGGTACACGCCGCGCTACCGCATCCCAACAACCCGCCGTGCGCAGTCGTGACGTTCAGCGGCGGGGTCGCCGCGGCTCAGCCGGGAGAAACCCCCGAACAGGTGCTCCACAACGCCGACAAGGCCCTGTATGAAGCCAAGGCACGAGGACGAAACCAGGTCGTGG
>JAODBQ010000136.1 GCA_025464045.1 Ilumatobacteraceae bacterium | reverse complement strand
GGCGGCGCCGCGGTGGTGGTCACGTCCGCCGAGGTCGCCCGCCGCGCCGCGAAGCACCGACCCGTGCACATCGCCGGGTTCGGGGAGCACCTCACCCACAAGACGCCGACGTACGCCCCCGATCTGTTGCACACGCCGATCGGCCCCGCCGCCGACAGCGCGTTCGCGATGGCCGGCGTGCAGCGCTCGGACATCGACGCCGTGCAGCTCTACGACTGCTACACGATCACGGTGCTGCTCTCGATCGAGGACTCCGGTTTCTGCGCCAAGGGCGAGGGCATGGGCTTCGTGCGCGACAACGACCTCACCTTCGCCGGCAGCTTCCCCGTCAACACCCACGGCGGGCAGCTCGGCTTCGGACAGGCGGGTCTGGCCGGTGGCTTCTCGCAGGTGACCGAGGCGGTCCGGCAGGTGCGCGGTGAGGCCGGGGGCGCCCAGGTGGCGTCGTGCGACAACGTCTACGTCTCGGGGACCGGCGGCATCATGTCCGAGCAGACAGCGCTCATCGTCCGGGGCGGTTGAGCGATGGGCGAGGAACTGCCCCGGCCCGTCGCGATCGACGCGACCCGACCGTTCTGGGACGGGCTGGCCGCCGAGGAGGTGCGGCTGCAACGCTGCCGGGCCTGCAACGCATGGGTGTTCTACCCACGCCCGCGCTGCCCGTCGTGCCTTTCCGACGATCTCGAGTGGCACACGGTGTCCGGGCGAGGAACCGTCTACAGCTACACCGTCGCCCGGCAGGCCACGCACCCTGCGTTCGCCGCCCAGGTCCCGCAGCTCCTCGCCATCGTCGAGCTCGACGAGGGCGTGCGGATGACCACCACGCTCGTCGGTCTCGGGCCCGACGAGATCCGCATCGGCCTGCCGGTGTTGCCCGTGTTCGACCACGGCAGCGACGGCATCACGCTGCTGCGGTTCCGGCCGGCGGCTGCTGCCCCGCTCGTCGAACTGTCCTGAATGAGGCGAACGTCAGTCCGCGTTCTGCGTCAAGCCGCCGATCGCGCCATGGTGGTTAGGACAGGGTGCCGTCTCGTTTCCCCGGCGAGCCCGAGAGACCGACCGGACGCCGACGGCTCACACTCGTGCATCAGGACCGCCGCCAGCAGGCGTTGCGGGACATCGTTGTCAGCGGGATCACTCGCGCGTTTGGGGATGCGGCGGGCGTGGTCGCCGATAACGCGAACGGGAGCCTCAGGTACCGCCGGTCGTATCGGCGGCGCTGGGATCTCGGCGTGGGACAGAGGTCAGTGGACGACCGGGGCTGCAGTCCGTGCGTCGTCACGCCGACGCATCGTCCCGATTGCGTCGGTGTCGCGGACGTGCCAGGCGGCGGAGATCCCACACGCTGCGATGGCGGCGGCGACCAGCAATGCGCCCTGGAACGCCGAGACCTGGTCGATCGGCGCCGCACCCTCACCCTCGTCGCCCGGGAGGAACGCGGCGAGGTAGGTCGCCACGATGGCGACTCCGATCGCAGCACACATCTGGCGCTGCGTGCTGAACAGGGCGGCCGCCCGCCCGGTGTCGGCAGGCGAGATCGTGGCGAACGAGGCCGCCTGGAGAGAGATGATCATGAAGGCGAACGACGAGCCGAGCATGAACATGAGCACGCGGACGACCCACAGGCTCGTCGAGAGGTCGACGCGTGACAGCAGCACCATGCACGACGACATACCGATCAGGCCGGCAATCATCAGCCGTCGCGGCCCGATCCCGGGGTAGAGACGGCCAACCAGCTGCGAGGAGCAGAGCACGCCGAGCGCCTCCGGGAAGGTCGCGAGGCCGGCGGCCAGCGCCGAGGCTCCCTTCACCACCTGCAGGTAGGTGGGCATGATGAACAGCACCGCGAGGAACGACGCCGTCGAGAACGCCGACACGGTGTTGGTCGACCGGAACATGCGGTTGCGCAGCAGGCGCAGGTTGAGCATCGGTTCCGGGGTCGTCAGCTCGACCCGCACGAGCACGATCGCGCCCAAGATGGCGGTGACGGCGGCGCCGGCGACGACCGGCGAACCCCACCCGCGTTGAGGTCCCTCGCTCAAGGCGAGCAGCAACGCGCTCAGGGCGATCGCTGACAAGACGAAACCGGGGAGGTCGAACCGGCCGGGTCGCGGCTCGCGATGCTCCCGGAGGAAGACAACACCGAACACGAAGGCGCCGACGCCCAAGGGCACGTTGACGAAGAACACCCAGTGCCACGACAGCTTGTCGATCAGCAGACCGCCGATCACCGGACCGGAAGCGGGGGCGATCGCGGTCGGGATGATCAACACCTTCGATGCGGCCGCCCGCTGTTCGGGAGGGAAGGCGCGGAACAGCATGGCCAGTCCCACCGGTGTCAGCATCCCGCCGCCCACACCCTGCACGATGCGGAAGGTGATCAGCTGCGGGAGCGACGTGGACAGACCACACAGCAACGACGAGGCCGTGAAGATCGCCAACGCGATCAGCATCACCCGCTTGGTGCCGAACCGATCGCCGATCCATCCCGATGCCGGGATCCACACCGCCAGGCTCAGCAGGTAGCCGGTGACGACCCACTCGATCGAGGCCGTCGGCACCTTGAAGTCGGCGGCCAGCGTCGGGAGTGCGACGTTGATGATCGTGGTGTCGAGGATCGACACGAACAGCGCGGCGACGTAGACGATGGCGACGACGACCGGCTCGGACAGCCGCCCCTCACGGCGAACGTGTTCACCGTCAGCGCACATAAGCCGGGCATCGTATAGGTCTCGATCAGCGAGTCGCCGTGATCAGCTCCTCCAGCCCGGCCAACGCGCGCCGGCGCGTCCGCCCGGTCAGGCCGCGTACGTGGCTTCGACCTTGCGCAGCAGGTACTCGCCTGCGGTGACCGGCGCGAACCGTGGCGCCTCGCCGGGTTCGGCGCAACCGGGCAGGCACTCGATCACCGCGTCCCAGTTGGGGTGGTGGAAGAACGGGATCGACACCCTGCGCACAGCTCGCCGTTCCGGCGGCGGGACGCGGACGCGGTGCTTGGTGGAGCGCCAGCGGTCGTTCGTCCACGTGGCCATCAGGTCGCCGATGTTGACGATGAACGTGCCCTCGATGACGGGCACGTCGACCCACCCGCCGCTGCGCCGGTCGAGCACCTCCAAGCCGCCGGTGCCGTCCTGGTACAGGATCGTCAGGCTGCCCCAGTCGCTGTGCGGTCCCTTGCGGTACTGGTCGGGGAGCGGCTCGCCGTCGACCGGCGGGTAGTGGTTGGCCGTGAGGTTGGTGATGTGCCGGTCGATTGCCGCGTCGAAGTGGTGCTCGTCGAGACCGAGGGCGATGGCGAACAGGCGCATCAGGTCGGCCGCGAGGTCGTCCATCGCCCGGTAGTAGGCCAGCCAGACCGCACGCAGGTCCGCAGGGCGATCGGGCCAGATGTTCGGCGCCGACCAACCGGCCGGGGCGCCGTCGAGGTGCGAGGTTGCCGCCACCCCCGGCTCGCCGAGGCGGCTCATCGTGAACAGCTCGCACAGGTCGGCGGCGGTGGCCACCTCCAGTGCCGACACATAGCTGGGCCGGCGGTAGATGCCGCGCAGGCCGGCGGCCTCCTCGGGCGGGATCCAGCGGTCCTTCCACTCGTCCGGCTGCTCGAACAGGGCAACCGTCACGCGGTGCATCTCGTCGATCAGTGACTGGTCGATCCCGTGCCCACTGACCACGAGGAAGCCGGACTCGCGACAGGCGGCGTCGATCGTCGCCGCCACCGCGTGGCGGGCAGCGGCGTCACCGGCACGTGCCGCGGCGAGATCGACGACGGGGATGTACTCGTCGGCGGCGGCGGAGCGCGGGTCCGCAGGTGTCGTCGCCACGGACGCAGCGTACTCGTCGTGGCCGGACGGCCTGATTGCTGCCATGTATCGAGAATGTGAACATCTCCTCCGATCACTGCCTCCGGGCGACGCGGTGATATCGCAGCGAATATCTTCGGCGAGGTGGATGTGACCCCGATCGACCTCGCCCCCTTCCGCCTCGGTACGGCACAGGACCGCCTCGACGTGGCGGCCCAGCTGGACGCCGCGGGACGGGGCAGCGGGTTCTTCTCCATCACCGGGCACGGGATCGACGCCGACCTGATCGCAGCGATGCTCGAAGTGACGTCGCGCTACTTCGACCTGCCGGTGGCGGCCAAGCTCGACCACGTGGTGGCCGACACGGCGGCCAACCGCGGCTACGCGCCCGAGGGCAGCGAGGCGCTCGCCTACTCCATCGGTGAGACCGACCTGCCGCCCGATCTGTTCGAGGCGTTCAACGTCGGGCGCGAGCTCACCGACGAGCAGCTCGCCGACGCCTACTTCGCGACGTACCGCCAGCGGTACTTCGCCCCCAACCTGTGGCCCGAGCAGCTGCCGGAGATGCGCGACGTGTGGCTGGCGTACTGGGCCGGCGTGGAGGCGCTCGGTCTGCAGATCATGTCGGCGGCGGCACTGGCGCTCGGCCTGCCGGACGACCACTTCGTCGGGTTGCTCGACCGCTCGATCAGCGTGATGCGGGCGAACAACTACCAGCGCCGTGCCGGCGCGGCGGCGCCGGGCGCGGGCCAGATGCGGATGGGCGCGCACACCGATTACGGCAGCATCACCGTGCTCCTCGCCGATCGCGTGCCGGGGCTGCAGCTGCGCGCCGGCGGCGAGTGGCACGACGTGCTCCCGCCGCAGGACGGCTTCCTGGTGAACATCGGCGACCTGCTCGCGGAGTGGACCAACGACCGCTGGCACTCGACGATGCATCGCGTCCTGCCGCCACCGTCGGTGGACGACGGGCCGGTGCGCCGGCGGTCGATCGCCTGGTTCCAGCAACCCAACTGGGATGCCGTCATCGAGTGCCTGCCGAACTGCCGCGACGAGGCCAACCCGGCGCGTTACCAGGCCGTGACCTCCGGTGACCACCTGATGGCCAAGCTGATGGGTCCACGTCTGCTGCGCCCCTCGGAGACCACGCCCGCACACGGTGGCTGAGGTGAGCGCACCGGGCGACCCCGGGTTCGACGGTGCCGTGGTGGCCAGCATCGCCGCGACCGTGCGCGCCAAGCGGCTCGCCGCAGGGCTGTCGATGCGCGCGCTGGCGACGAAGGCGGGGATGTCGCAACCGTTCCTGAGCAACCTGGAGAACGGGCGGGCGATGCCCTCGATCGCCACGCTGTACAAGATCGCCGGGGCCCTCGGCGTCAGCGCCCGCGACTTCCTGGCGGTCGACGAACCAGCGACCATCGCGCTGGTGCGCGCCGGCGAGGGCCCGCTCAGCCCGGTCGGCGACGAGCCCACGTCGACGCGCTCACGGCTGGTCGCCGGCGGGCCGGGGCGGGTGCTCGAAGCGCACGCGTTCGAGGTCGCCGCCGGCGAGACCCTCGGCACCTGGTTCGAGCACGACGGCGAGGACCTGCTGGTGGTGCTCGAAGGACGGCTGCTCGTCGAGTTCGGTGACGGTCAGCAGCGCGAGCTCGGACCCGGCGACGTGCTCTGGCACATGTCGACCATCGCCCATCGCTGGAGCGTCGTCGGGTCGCCACCGACGCGCCTGCTGCTCGTCAACGCGCACGCCAGCAACCCGACCGCGCATGGTGGCTGACCGCCCAGTCCAACGGTCGCTCTGATACCGCTGAGCTATCTCGCGGCCAGGCTTCATCGCCCGGACACATTGCAGAAACGCCGGCGGTCTAGGTTCACGGGCCATGTCGATATCCAGGACGAATCAGCGCCCGCACAGCCGCTTCCGCCGATCTCTGCGCCTCGCCGCTGCGGGGGTCGCCCTCACGACCGTGCTCGCCGCCTGCGGCAGCGACGACAAGTCGTCGTCCACGACCGCCGGCGCCACGACGACGTCTGCGGGGGCGGCGACCACGGCGGGGTCGCCGACGACCGGCGGGGCGGGGTCCACGCCGGCCAGTGGCAAGCTGCCGAAGCTCGGCATCATCTACAGCGCCGACTGGAAGGACGGGTCGTGGGGCGAGTTCGCCTACGACGGGGTCAACGCGCTCAAGGCCGAGGGCAAGGTCAGCGACGTCTCGCTGCAGGACAACGTGCAGCCCGGCGCCGACGCGCAGAACGCGTTGCGCGCGCTGGCCGACGACGGGTTCAACCCGATCATCGCCCACTCGTTCAACTACGGCGACGACGTGAAGGCCGTTGCCAAGGACTACCCGAACACGATCTTCGTCTACGCCGGCGGGTTCGGTGACGTCGCCGCCAACGTCGGCGACTACGCCCAGCCGTTCTACGAGCCGGCCTACCTCGAGGGCATCCTCGCTGCCGGTGCGGCGCAGGGCAAGGTCGCCGGAGCCGGCGGGTTCGACATCCCCGTGTGCCGGGCGATGAAGAACGCGTTCCTCGCCGGCGTGCAGACGATCACGCCGGGGACCACGGGCGACTTCGTCGCCGTCGGCGACTGGTACGACGTGCAGAAGGCCAAGGAGGCGGCCATCGCCCAGGGAGACGCAGGGGCGAAGCTCTACATCGGCTGCGGCCAGGGCCCGACGTTCGGCCAGATCCAGGCGGCCAACGAGAACGGTGGCGTGTCCATGGGCTACGTCGGCGACATGTCCGCCGTCGGCCCGTCGGTGCTGGCCTCGTTCACCTGGAACCTGCACGCCGTGTTCCAGCAGATGGTCGACGACGTGGTCGCCGGCAAGACAGCGGCGCGGTACTACGAGGTCAAGATGAAGGACGGCGGGATGGACGTGGTGATCAGCCCGTCCTGGAAGGACAAGATCTCGGCCGCGGCGATGACCGAGTTCACCACCCAGCTGGCGGCGATCAAGAGCGGTTCGTTCGAGATCCCCTACGACGACAAGAGCTGAGGTTCGATGAGCGAGCGCGGTGAGGTGCGGGCGGCATGCGCCGTCCGCACCTCGTCGGTGTCCAAGCGCTTCGGTCGCGTGGTCGCTCTGCACGATGTCGACCTCGCGCTCCGGGCCGGTGAGATCCACGCCCTGCTCGGCGAGAACGGCGCCGGCAAGACGACGCTCGTGCGCATCCTCGCCGGCTTGGAGCAGCCCGACGGCGGTGCGCTGGCGCTGTGGGACGAGCCGGTCAGCGGGCTCGATGCGCGGGCGGCCCGCCGGCGCGGCGTGGCCCTCGTGCAACAGCACTTCACGCTGGTGCCGACGTTGACCGCGTCGGAGAACCTCGTGCTCGCCCGTCCGACCAGTGCGCTCGTGCCACCTCCGCGAGTCGCCGGCCAGCGGCTCGCCGCGCTCGTCCAGCGCTACGGCCTCGACGTGCGCGACGGCGTACCGGCCGGGCAGCTGGCCGTCGGCGAGCAGCAGCGCCTGGAGATCCTGCGCGCGCTCGATGCCGACGCGCGAGTGTTGCTGCTCGACGAGCCGACCGCTGTGCTCACCGCGGCCGAGGCGGACGGGCTGCTGGCGGTGTGTCGCAGCCTTGCCGACGACGGCCGTGCGGTGGTGATCATCACCCACCGCCTGCGCGAGGTGATCGACGGCTGCGACCGGGTGACGGTGCTGCGCGACGGCGCCGTCGTGCTGGCCGACGCTCCCGTCCGCGAGCACACCGCCGCCACGCTCGCCGACGCCATGGTCGGCCGCGAGCTGGCGGCGACGCACACGCCCCGCGCCTCCATCCCCGTCACGGCCGGCGCACCGGTGCGGCTGGCGGTGGCCGGCGTGTCTCGAGGCGTGCTGCGGGCGATCGACTTCAGCGTGTGCGCCGGAGAGGTGCTCGGCATCGCCGGGGTCGACGGCAACGGGCAGGCCGAGCTGGAAGCCGTGCTCGCCGGCGTCGAGGCGCCCGACGCCGGGACGGTGCGCCTCGACGGTGAGCTGCTGCCGGCCGGTGCGCCGCGCCAACGGATCGCCAAGCACATCGCCTACATCCCGTCCGACCGCTACCGCACCGCCCTCGTGCGCCAGATGAGCCTGGCCGACAACCTCGAGCTCGGCCGCGGTCGCCG
>JAODBQ010000120.1 GCA_025464045.1 Ilumatobacteraceae bacterium | reverse complement strand
GGACGACGACCCTCCGACTCGGACCGCGCTCCGACTCGGACCGCGCTCCGACTCCGGCGAGGGACTCCGACTCCGGATCGACGGGGACCGCGCGCGGCGACGAGCGGTGCGCCGCGACCGCGAGGGGTCAGTGATCGGTGCGGCGACGACGACGGGCGTGGCGGGCGAGCGCGAGCTGCACGAGCTCGTCGATCAGCGCCGAGTAGCTCAGACCGGTGGCCTGCCAGAGCTTCGGGTACATCGAGATCGGGGTGAACCCGGGCATCGTGTTGATCTCGTTGCACAGCCAGCCCCGGCCGTGCTCCTCGAAGAAGAAGTCGACGCGGGCGAGTCCCTCGGCGCGCAGCAGCTCGAAGACGCGCACGGCGAGCGCCCGCACCTCGTCGCTCTGGGGAGTGGTCAACGGAGCGGGGACCAAGGCCTGCGAACCGTCGTCGACGTACTTGTCGGCGTAGTCGTAGAACTCGGCACCCGGCACGATCTCGCCGGGCACGCTCGCCCGCGGCGGACGCCCACCGAGCACCGCAACCTCGATCTCGCGGCCCGTCACCGCCTCCTCGACCAGCACCCACTCGTCGTACGACAGCGCCAGCCCGATCGCGTCGCGCACGGCCTCCACCGACTTCGCCTTGGACACCCCGATCGACGAGCCCATGTTCGCCGGCTTGATGAACAGCGGCAGACCGAGCTGCTCGACGAACCGCGCCGCGGAACCGGGCGTCAGCTCGTCCTCGCGGACTGCGAGGTGGCGCGCCTGGGGGATGCCGCCGGCGGCGAGGACCTCCTTGGCCATCGCCTTGTCCATCCCGAGCGCGGATCCGAGGACGCCGCTGCCGACGTACGCGACGTTGGCGAGCTCGAGCAGGCCTTGCACCGTGCCGTCCTCGCCCATCGGTCCGTGAAGGATCGGCAGCACCACGGTGCGCGCACCGTCGACCGGTCCGGCGCCGAGCACGTCGGCCGGCGAGATCGACCGCCCCGCGGTGTCGAGGCGGTCGGGGAGCGCGCCGGACCCGGCGGCGAGCGCACGTTGCGCACCCGTCGCCAGCGACCACGTGCCGTCGCGTCCGATGCCGACCGGGGTGATGCGATAGGTGCCCGGGTTCGCGGCGCGCAGCACGTGGGTGGCGCTGGTGCAGCTGACGTCGTGCTCGGCCGATTGGCCGCCGAACAGCACGACCAGGTGGATCCGCGGATCCGCGGACGGCGTACCGCCGCCGCCACCGCCACCGCTGTCGGTGGAGACGGACGGGTCGTCGCCGTCGATGCTGCTGACGTCCCCGGTGCCCATCTCGTCCGACGGTACCGTGTGCGTCGATGCGATTCCGGGCAAGCGACGTGGCCGCCGCCACTGGCGGTCGGCTCGTTGGACCGGACGTCGAGATCGACGGGGCCGGGTTCGACTCGCGCGAGATCGTGCCGGGGCAGCTGTTCGTGCCGCTCGTCGCCGATCGCGACGGCCACGAGTTCATCGAGCGCGCTCGTGCCGCCGGTGCGGTCGCGCACCTCACCTCGCGTCCGAGCGGTGCGGTGGCCGGTCACGGCACGGCCATCGAGGTCGACGACACGCTGCGCGCCCTGATGGCGACCGCCGGGCACATGCGCCGCACCCACTTCGCCGGGGTGGTCATCGCAGTCACCGGATCCGTCGGCAAGACGAGCACGAAGGACCTCGCGCTCGCCGCGCTCAGCGCCTCGCGGCCCGCGCACGCCAACGCACGCAGCTTCAACAACGACCAGGGCCTGCCGACGACGATCCTGAACACGCCGGACGGCACCGCAGTCCTCGTGGTCGAGATGGGGATGCGCGGTCCCGGCGAGATCGCTCGCCTGTGCGACATCGCCGCGCCGCACATCGGGCTGGTGACGCGTGTCGCCGAAGCCCACGGCGACCTGCTCGGCGGCGTCGACGGGGTGGCTCGAGCGAAGGCGGAGCTGATCGACGCGCTGCCTCCGTACGGGACGGCGATCCTCAACGCCGACGATCCGCGGGTGCGGGCGATGCGGCAGCGGACCGAGGCCGCCGTGGTGACGTTCGGCGAGTCCCAGGACGCGGACGTGCGCATCGACGACCTCCGCCTCGACGAGCTCGCCCGGCCGTCGTTCGCGCTGCGCACGCCGTGGGGCCGCCTCGACGTGCACCTCGCGGTCAGCGGCCGGCACATGGCCGCGAACGCAGCTGCCGCGCTCGCGTGCGTCGGCGTCGTCGGCGCCGACCTCGCCGCTGGCGCCGCAGCACTCGCCACGATTGGGCTGTCGCCGATGCGGATGGAGCTGCTGCGCACCGCGTCCGGCGGGTTGCTCGTCAACGACTGCTACAACGCGAACCCGACGTCGATGCGCGCCGCGCTCGCCGCGCTGGCCGACCTGCCGGCCACGCGCCGCGTCGCGCTGCTCGGGATGATGGCCGAGATCCCCGACGCAGCCGAGCAGCACCGGGCGATCCTGGCCGAGGCGCAGGCGATGGGCATCGAAGTGATCGCGGTCGACACGGCCCTCTACGGAATCGACCCGGCGGAGGACCCCGTCGCAGCCGTTGGTTCAGTCACCGGCGGCGATGCCCTCCTCGTCAAAGGCAGCCGCGTGGCCGGCATGGAGCGCTGGATCACCGCCCTCGTGGCCATGTAGGCGATCGAGCTTGACGAGATCGCACCACCAGGCGAGGAACAGCGCCCACGCCGCCCCGAACAGCAGCACCCAGCGCGCCCCGATCGCGTCGATGATCGGGCCGAAGATGAGGTTGCCGATCGTGATCGTGCCGCCGAAGGCGACGAACCACAGTGCCATCAGGCGGCCGCGTTCGCTCTCGCTGGCGCGACTCTGGAAGATCGTCGACATCGCCGTGGTCGTCGCGAAGTAGGCGAAGCCGAGGAAGCAGCCGATCGTGAACGCACCGACCGGTTCGCGGGCGAGGGCGAAGCCGGTGAGCGTGACCGCGAACATCACGAACCCGGCCTGGATCACCCGTCGCTGGTCCCAGGCCGCGAACACCGTGCCGATCGCGAGGCCGCCGAGGCACGCGCCCATCCCCCACGTGGCGTACAGCCACTTGTACATCGGCCCTTCCTCGTCGATGCCGAAGTTGAGCTTGGCGACGGCGGGGAACAGGCCGACGAACGGCAACGAGATCAACGAGAAGCTGAACAACGTGACGAGCAGTCGGAGCAGCACCGGTTTGGCCTTGGCGAGGCGCAGGCCCGAGGTGAACGCGCGCATCCCCGGTTCCTTGACGTGGCGCACGTGCGGCGGCAAGTGGGTGATCCACAGCGCGAGGATCACGAACAGGTACGTCACCGCGTTGATGTAGAAGAACTGCGCCGTCGTGACGCCGAACTGGGACAGCACCGCGACGATCACCGGGCCGAGCACGCGCGAGCCGTTGATCATCACCGAGTTCAGCGAGATCGCGCCGAGGAGGTCGGCGGGACGCACCAGCGTCGGCAGCATCGCGGCCCACGCCGGCGCGTTGAGCGCGTTCCCGCAACCGACGCCGAGGGCCACGAGGAACAACCAGATGATCGGTGCGTTCGCCGCCGCCAGCGGTGCGAGCGCAACGCTGAACACGAGCTGGACGCACTGCATCGCGATGAGCCAGCGGCGACGGTCGAAGCGGTCGGCGATCATCCCGGCGGGGATGCTCAGCACGAGCAGCGGGCCGAGCTGGGCGAACACCAGCAGACCGACCACCGACGCACTTCCGGTGCGCTGGTAGACGTACGCCGGCAGCACCACGTTCTGCATCCACGTGCCGACGTTGGAGGCGAACGAACCCATCCACATCCGTCGGAAGTCCGGGTAGGCGAACGCAGCCCGAGCGGTTCCCGGGCGGAACGGATGGGAGATCTGGGCAGCCGGTGTGTGCGTCCTCATCGTCGCGGCGAGTCGCCCCTCAGCCGAGGATCAGGTCGGCGTAGACCGGGAGCAGCTGCTGCGGACCGCCGAACATGAACGTCGTGATGCACGTGTCCCGCCAACGGTCGAGCTCGCCGCGGATCTTGTCGATCGGCCCGACCAGGGCGACGTCCTCGACCATCGCCAGCGGGATCGACGCGGCGGCCTCGGCCTTCTTGCCCTGCAGGTACAGGTCCTGCACCCGTGTCGCCACGTCCTCGTAGCCCATGCGGGCGAAGACCTCGAAGTGGAAGTTGGCGCCGCGCGCGCCCATGCCCCCGGCGTACAGCGCGAGGTTCGGTCGGACCATGTCGGCGCACTTCTCGACGTCGTCGCCGATGACGACGGTCATCCCACACGCGACGTCGAACCGCTCGGCCTTGCTCGGATCGCCGGACGCCGCAAAGCCCTCCGCAAGGCAGCGGCGGTAGTGCGGATCGTCCTTCGGGCTGAAGAACAGCGGCAGCCAGCCGTCGCCGATCTCGCCGGCGAGGGCGACGTTCTTCGGTCCCTCGGCGCCGAGGTAGATCGGGATCTCCTTGCGCAGCGGGTGGATCGTGCTCTTCAGTGGCTTGCCGAGACCCGCGCCGCCGATGTACGGCATGTCGTAGAACTCGCCGTGCGCGCTCACCGGCTCCTCCCGGCGCACGATCCGCCGGACGATGTCCACGTACTCTCGCGTGCGCGCCAGCGGCTTCGGGTACGGCTGCCCGTACCAACCCTCGACGACCTGTGGACCGGACACGCCGAGCCCGAGGATGAACCTGCCGCCGGAGAGGTGGTCGATCGTCATCGCGGCCATCGCCGTGGCCGCGGGCGTGCGCGCGCTCATCTGGATGATGCCGGTGCCGAGCTGGATCGTGCTGGTCTGGGCGCCCCACCACGCCAGCGGCGTGATCGCGTCGCTGCCGTACGCCTCTGCCGTCCAGACCGACGAGTAGCCGAGCCGCTCGGCCTCCTGGATCGCCTCCAGGGCGCCTGCCGGCGGTCCGCTGCCCCAGTAGCCGGTGGTGTAGCCGAGCTTTGCGTCGCTGGTCATGGAAACGACAGTACGCGGAGTCGCCGGCGCGGCGGGTGCCGACGGTCGGTGGCCCTCGCCAGCACCGCGCCGGGGCAGTCGCGGATCCTCGAACCGAACGTCGGCCGGCGCCGGCACGGCGAACGACGGGGCAGACCTGCACAATCCCTGGTCGGAGACGGGATCCGGAGGTGTCGTGGGTGGCGCGGACGTCGCCGGTGGGGGCACGGGCGCGGCGTTGCCGGGAAGAAGCATCCGGTCGACCTGCGAACCACGTGTCAGCGTGTGTGCGCGACGCAGCCGGCGTGGGACAATGGCGCGGTGACGAGGGAGGCCGGATCCAGCGTGGGCAGCGACCAGTCGCTGCACCACGTCCTGATCGTCGCCGGCACCCCGAGTGAGTGGGCGGCAACGCCCGACGAGCAGTGGGCGCATCGTCTCGCCGACCTCGGCAAGGTCGCCGACCACGTCGGCGCGTCGTGGTTGACGATCCGGCCCTCGGGGCCGGACGCCGCCGGGACCGGCTCGGACGGCGGTTCGGACGGCGACACCGAGGACCCTCCCCGGCCACCTGCGTCCCGGACCGACGTCGTCGGCGGCTGCACGGTCGAGGCGGTCGCCGCGGTCGACGGTCGACAGCGCCTGGTCGCGGCGATCGAGGCGCTGCGCCTCGCCGGGACCGAGATCACCGAAACCAGCATCACCGTCGAGCTCAACGCGCCGGCCCGGGCCGATCCCGACCTGGTCGTGGTGCTCGGGCCCGACCACCGCCTGCCCGCCTCGTTGGTCTGGGAGCTGGCCTACAGCGAGCTCGTGTTCGTCGACGCCGGCTGGGCTGATCTGCAGCCGGCCCACGTCGAGCGGGCGATCGACGAGTTCACGCACCGCCACCGCCGCTTCGGCGGACTCGACTGACCGGCGGCGCGTGGCCAGCCCCCTGTACCGCGACACGGCTGTCGTGCTGCGCACCTACCGCCTCGGTGAGGCCGACCGCATCGTCGTGCTGCTCACCGAGCACCACGGCAAGGTCCGTGCGGTCGCCAAGGGCGTGCGCAAGACGATGTCGAAGTTCGGCGCCCGGCTGGAGCCGATGAGCCACGTGCGCCTGCTGCTCGCGACGGGCCGCGAGCTCGACATCGTCAGCCAGGCCGAGGCGGTCGAGTCGCTCGCCCCGATGGTCTGCGACCTCGATCACATGACCAACGGGATGGCCGTGCTGGAGGCCATCGACCAGCTCGCGTTGGAGCGCGAACCTGCGCCGCACCTCTACCGGATGCTGGTCGGCGTGCTGCGCACGATCGCCGAGCGCTCCGGTCCGCTGGTGGTGCCGTCCTTCTACTGGAAGCTGCTCGCGGCCGAGGGGATGCGCCCCCAGCTGGACGCGTGCGTGCGCTGCGGCGAGCCCGGGCCGTTCGTCGCCTTCGATCCCGACCAGGGCGGTGTCCTGTGCCGGAGCTGTCGCAGCGGTGCGCCGCTCAGCGTGGAGGCGTGGGAGGTCATGCGCCTGATCCTCGGCGGCCGGCTCAACGAGGCGCTCGCGCTGCCCGCGTCGAGCGCCACCCACGAGGTCGCCGGGCACGCCACCCGGGCGCTCGAGCACCACATCGAGCGCCGGTTGCGCACGGTCGCGATGTTCGAGCACTCCTGACGTCGTTGCCTGGGCCCGACGTGTGATCGATCCGCGCCAGTGGGGGAGCGGCTCGTAGCCTGATGATCCCTATGGCAGCCACTGACCTGGAACAGATCGTCAACCTCTGCAAGCGACGTGGGTTCGTCTATCCCACGGCGGAGATCTACGGCGGGTTCCGGTCGAGCTACGACTACGGTCCGCTCGGCTCGCTGATGCTGCGCAACGTGCGCGAGGCGTGGATCCGGCCGATGGTCCAGCAGCGCGACGACGTCGTGCTGATCGACGCGGCGATCCTCGCCCCGCCGGCAGTGTTCGAGGCGAGCGGGCACCTGGCGAACTTCACGGATCCCCTGGTCGATTGCACCAACTGCAAGCACCGCTTCCGCGAGGACACGCTGGAGGATCCGAACACCTGCCCGAACTGCGGCGCGAAGGGTTCGTTCACCGAAGCACGCGCGTTCAACCTGATGTTCAAGACCGAGGCCGGCCCGGTGGAGGGCGCGGGCTCCACGGTGTATCTGCGGCCGGAGACGGCGCAGGGCATGTTCGTCAACTTCGCCAACGTGCTGCAGACGTCGCGCAAGCGTCCGCCGTTCGGCATCGCCCAGGTCGGCAAGAGCTTCCGCAACGAGATCACCCCGGGCAACTTCATCTTCCGCACGCGCGAGTTCGAGCAGATGGAGATGCAGTTCTTCGTCCCGCCCGCGGACGGGCCGAAGTGGTACGACTACTGGTGCGCCACCCGGTTGCAGTGGTACATCGACCTCGGCATCCCTGCGGAGTCGTTGCGGCTGCGGCCCCACGACGCCGACGAGCTGAGCCACTACTCGGCCGGCACGTCGGACGTGGAGTTCCTCTACCCGTGGGGTTGGGGCGAGCTCGAGGGGATCGCCCAGCGCACCGACTACGACCTCAAGCAGCATGCCGCGCACAGCGGGCAGCGACTCGACTACTTCGATCCGACGACGAACGAGCGCTACGTGCCGTTCGTGATCGAGCCCGCGGCCGGGGTCAACCGTTCGATGGCCGCGTTCCTGCTGTCGGCGTACGACGAGGACGAGGTCGGCGGCGAGTCGCGCACGATCCTGCGGCTGCACCCACGGCTCGCCCCGTACAAGGTGGCCGTGCTGCCGCTGTCGAAGAAGGACGCCCTCAGCCCGCTGGCCAGGAAGATCTACGCGACGTTGACCGAGCGGTACATGTGCGACTACGAAGACACCCAGTCCATCGGCAAGCGCTATCGCCGCCAGGACGAGGTGGGGACGCCGTTGTGCGTCACCGTCGACTTCGACTCGCTCGAGGACGGCGCGGTGACCATCCGCGACCGTGACTCCACCGAGCAGGTGCGCGTGCCGATCGAATCCCTCGTCAACGAAGTGGCCGCCCGCCTCGGCTTCTGACCTCCAGCGCTCACCCGGCCTGGGTGGGCGCGGTTTCGGCGGTTCTCGCAGGTTTCGCGCCCACCCGGGCTGGGTGGGCGCGACCGGCAGTCGGAACCAGGTCCGGGCGCCGCCCGACGGCGCGACCGCGACGCCGACCGATCCTCCCATCGCCTCGACCAGTTCCCGCACGATCGCCAGTCCGAGACCGCTCGAGCTCTCCGTCCGCTGCGGCCGGGAGCGGGCGACGTACAACCGTTCGAACACGTGCGGCATGTCGGCCGCAGCGATGCCCGGCCCGTCGTCGTCGACGATGAACGTGCCGGCACCATCGGCGATCCCGACCGACACCTGCACCTCGAACCGGGCGTACTTCAGCGCGTTCTCGATCAGGTTCGCGGCGACCTGGGCGAGTCGGTCCGGGTCGGCGAGCACGGGAACCGGCGGTCCCGGCGCGACGCGAAGGGACACGTCGCGCTCGCTCGCGTCCGGGGCGAAGCCTGATGCGGCGGTCGTGGCCGCGGCGGCGAGATCGATCGGGACGACCTGCAGCGAGAACGCACGCGTCTGCAGCTTGGCCAGGTCGAGCAGGTCGGCCACGAGACGCTCCAGCCGCCGCGACTCCGAGCGGATCACGTCCGCGGCGACCATCGGGTCCGCGGCACCGTCGGTGATCGCCTCCGCGTACCCGCGGATCGACGTGAGCGGTGTCCGCAGGTCGTGGCTCACCGAGAGCAGGAACTGCTGCTCCAGCACCTTCGAGCGCTCCAACCCCTCCGCCATCCCGTTGATGCTGCGGGCCAGCTCGGCGATCTCGTCGTGCTCGCCGGCCCGTGGAGCCGGCACGCGCGTGGTGAGCTGGCCTGCGGCGATCCGCTGCGTGGCTGCGGATGCGTCGCGGATCCGGCGGGTCAAGGTGCGTCCGAGCAGCAGCGCCACGAGAAGCCCGAGCACGAGCACGGCGGCCGCCGTGACCAGGAATGAGCGGACGGACGCACCGAGCCCGGCATTGGCCAGCTGGGTGAGCACGACGACCACGACCCTGCCGTTCTCGGCGCGGGTCGGTGCTGCGGCGAACACGATGTTGCCGTGGTTGCCGCTGACGACCTGCAGGCGGTCGAGCGCCGCAGGGTCGATGTCGTCCAGGGTGATGCCCGTCGGCAGCTCCGCGGCGTCGAAGGCCCCGCCGGCACCGGAGATGAGCACGGCGATGTCGGCGATCGGCAGGATCGTGCCGAACGAGCGCACCAGCCGCAGCCGCCGTCGCAGGGCCGCTGGATCGGTGACGGTGCTGAGGTCGAGGACGTCGTCGATGTTCGCGGCCACCTTGGCCGCATCGGTGCGCAGCGCGCGCTCGGTCGTGTGCCTGGCGCGCAGGTTGGCGAGCACGAGGGTGCCACCGCCGACGAGCAGCAGAGTGGCGATGACGACCCCGACGATCACGGTGGCCAGGCGGCGGGTCATCGTGTCCCGATGCTGGCGCCGAGGTGTGAGCGTTGTGTGAAGGACATCGCGAGCATCCGTCCAGATCAGCCGAGGCGGTAGCCGATGCCCCACACGGTGGCGAGCGGGATGTCGTCGCCGAGCTTCTTGCGCAGCTGGCGCACGTGCACGTCCACGGTGCGATCGTCGCCGGAGAAGTCGGCACCCCAGACGGCGTCGATCAGCTGCAGACGCGACAGCGCGACCCCCTGGTTGCGCGCCAGGTGGGCCAGCAGGTCGAACTCGCGGGTGGCCAACGCCACGGGCTCGTTGCGGCGGCGCACCTCGCGGCGGACGGTGTCGACGTCGAAGTCGTCGCCGATGCGCAGGACCGACGGATCGGCGGACGTCGCGGGCTGGCCGCGGCGGAGGATGGCCTTCACCCTGGCGACCACCTCGCGCGGTGAGAACGGCTTGACCACGTAGTCGTCGGCGCCGAGCTCGAGCCCGAGCACGCGGTCGATCTCGCCGTCGCGGGCGGTGAGGAACATCACCGGAAGCGCCGATGTGGCGCGGATCCGGCGGCAGACCTCGAACCCGTCGATGTCGGGAAGGCCGACGTCGAGCACCGCCAGCGCCGGTCGGTGCTGGGCGATCAACTCGAGGCCACGACCCCCGTCTGCGGCCAGCAGCACGCGGAAGCCGGCCTCGCGCAGGTAGAGGTCGACCAGGTCGGCGATGTGCGCGTCGTCCTCGATGACCACCACCGTGCGTTCGGCAGCTGCATCGGCCATGGCGCCATCGTGACACGCTGCTACCTTCGGCGGCACGACATGGGGTTGGGCGCATCGACGTCACGACTCGGCAACGCGACGGAAGGTGGACCCGATGGCCCAGGTAGCAGTGTTGGCGAAGATCACGGCGCAGCCCGGCAAGCGCGACGACCTCGCGAAGGTCGCGCAGCAGGCGCTCGAGAACGTGAAGGCTGAGTCCGGCACGCAGTACTACATCCTCCACGCGGACGACAAGGACGAGAACGTGCTGTGGTTCTACGAGCTCTACACGGGCAAGGACGCGCTCGACCACCACATGGGCACCGACGCGTTCAAGGCTCTCGGGCCGCTCATGGCACCGTTCGTCGGCGCCCGTCCCGAGCTGACGTTCCTCACGCCCATCGGCGGCAAGGGCCTCTGACCGAGTTGGCGGCGACGACCTACCTCGACCGGATCCTGGCGCGTCACCGCGAGGTCGCGGCAGCAGACGAGCGTTCGATCGAGGCGCTGGCCGAGCGTGCTGCGGCGATGCCGCCCGCGCGGGACTTCCGTGCGGCGCTGGCGCATCCCGCGCAGCTCGCGGTGATCAGCGAGGTGAAGCGGCGCTCGCCGTCGAAGGGTGACCTCGCGCCCGATCTGGATCCGGTCGACCTTGCCCGGCGCTACGCCGCCGGGGGCGCCGCGTGCCTGTCGGTGCTCACCGACGTCGAGTTCTTCGGCGGCTCCACGGAGGACCTCCGCGCGGCGCGCTCGGCGTGCACGCTCCCCGTGCTGCGCAAGGACTTCACGGTCGGCGAGCGCGACGTGCTCGACGCGCGGATCATGGGTGCGGACTGCGTGCTGCTGATCGCCGCGGCGATGCCCCACAGCGATCTCATCGCGCTGCACCGGCTGGCGACGGCCGTCGGTCTCGCCGTGCTCGTCGAGATCCACGACGAGGCGGAGCTCGAGGCCGCGCTGCTCGCCCAGGCCACGCTCATCGGCGTCAACCAGCGCGACCTGGTCACGTTCCAGGTCGACCACGAGCGTGCCGAGCGGATGGCCGGGCTGATGCCAGCGGACGTGGTCAAGGTCGCCGAGAGCGGCGTCCGTGGCCGGGCGGACGCGGCCAACCTGCGCGCCGCGGGGTACGACGCGGTGCTCGTCGGCGAGTCGCTCGTGACCGCCGCCGACCCCGCTGCGGCGATCGCCGACCTCATCGGCGCGTAGCGCGCCGATGGGTCGGAATCGATCCGGGCTCCGCCACATGCCGGCAGGTACCCTGACGCACGCATGTTCGTGAAGATCTGCGGGATCACCAGCGAGGACGACGCGCTCTTCGCCGTCGCCATGGGCGCCGACGCGGTCGGGTTCGTGTTCGCCCCGTCGCCGCGTCAGGTGGCCGCCTCGCAGGTCTACGACATCACCCGTCGCCTGCCGCCGGAGATCCTCACGGTCGGGGTGTTCCGCGACGAGCTCCCGGACCGCGTCATCGACGTCGTCAACCGCGCCGGCCTCAAGGCGGCCCAGTTGCACGGCCACGAGTCGCCGAGCGACGTGGCCGCCGTCGCCGCGCAGGTCCGTTGGGTGATCAAGGCGGTCGCAGCCGGTTCTGCCGACGCCAGGCGGGTCAACGAGTACGCCACCGACCTGGTGCTGGTGGATGCGCCGTCGCCCGGCTCGGGCAAGGTGTTCGACTGGTCGATGCTCGAGGACGTGCCGGAGGGGCCGCGGCTGATCCTCGCCGGTGGCCTGACGCCCGACAACGTCGGCCAGGCGGTGCGCATCGCCCGGCCCTGGGGCGTCGATGTCGCGTCCGGCGTCGAGAAGTCGCCGGGGAAGAAGGATCCACGTCTCGTCAAGGCGTTCATCGAGCGCGCCAGGGCAGCGGCACCGCTGCCGCACCTCGGTCCCGACGAGATGCCATACGACTGGGCGGACGACGAATGACCGAGCGCGATGTGCCCGAGCGCGATGTGCCTGCAGCGCCTGCGACCCTGATGAGCGAACCGTCGGACACGGGCCGCTTCGGCGAGTTCGGCGGACGGTTCGTCCCGGAGACGCTCGTCCCGGCGTGCGAAGAGCTCGAGGCGGCGTTCCGCGAGGCCTGGGCCGACACGACGTTCCGCCTCGAGCTCGATGCCTTGCTGCGCGACTACGCCGGCCGCCCGTCGATCGTCACGGAATGCGCGAACCTCGGGCGCCAGCTCGGGATCCGCCTGCTCCTCAAGCGCGAGGACCTCAACCACACCGGCTCGCACAAGATCAACAACGTCCTCGGCCAGGCGCTGCTGGCCAAGCGGATGGGCAAGACGCGGCTCGTCGCCGAGACCGGCGCCGGCCAGCACGGTGTCGCCACGGCCACCGCGGCAGCGCTGCTCGGCATGGAGTGCAAGGTCTACATGGGTGCCGTCGACATCGAACGGCAAGCCCTCAACGTGTTCCGGATGCGGCTGCTCGGCAGCGAGGTCGAGCCGGTGCACAGCGGCAGCCGCACGCTCAAGGACGCGGTCAACGAGGCGATGCGCGACTGGGTCGCCACCGTCGGCGACACGCACTACTGCCTCGGCTCGGTGATGGGCCCGCACCCGTACCCGTGGATGGTCCGCGAGTTCCACCGGGTCATCGGCGACGAGGCCTTCCGCCAGTGCAACGAACGGCTCGGCGACGTGCCCGATCTGGTGGTCGCCTGCGTCGGCGGCGGCTCCAACGCGATCGGGATCTTCTCCGGTTTCGTCGACACCCGCAGCCGGCTGATCGGCGTCGAACCCGCCGGCGGGGCGGCGGTGGAACGGGGGCAGCCCGGCGTGGTGCACGGGATGCGCAGCTACCTGATGCAGGACGAGTACGGCCAGGTGCTGGAGGCCCATTCGATCTCGGCCGGCCTCGACTACCCGGGCGTCGGACCCGAGCACTCGCACCTCGCCTCGATCCACCGCGCCGAGTACCCGAACGTCACCGACGACGAGGTCGTCGGCGCCTTCCAGCAGCTCGCCCGCACGGAGGGGATCATCACCGCGCTCGAGAGCGCGCACGCGTTGGCGTGGATCATCCGCGAGGCACACACGTTCCCCGGTGCGACGGTGCTGATGAACCTCTCCGGTCGCGGGGACAAGGACGTCGCGCAGATCATGGAGCTGCTGGAGCTGTGACCCTCACGATCGGACGCATGGAAGCCGAGCTGCGCGCCAAGCGCGACGCCGGACGCAAGCTCCTCGTGCCGTACATCACCGGCGGGCTGCGCGGCTGGCAGGACGCGGTGCGGGCGGCCGCAGCGTCGGGGGCGGATGCGATCGAGATCGGCATCCCGTTCTCGGACCCCGTGATGGACGGGCCCGTGATCCAGCGCGCCTCGCAGCTGGCGCTCGCCGACGGGGCGACACCGGTCTCGGTCCTCGCGGAGGTGCGCGACCTCGACGTCTCCGTACCGCTGGCGGTGATGACGTACTACAACACCGTGCACCATCCCGGTCCGTTGCGCTTCGCCGAGCAGCTCGCCAGCGCCGGCATCGCGGCGGCGATCGTTCCTGATCTGCCGCTCGACGAGTCCGGCCCGTGGTGCGTGGCGGCCGACGCCGCGGGGATCGAGACGATCATGCTCGCCGCACCGACCGCGCCGGATGCCCGGCTGCCGCGCATCGTTGCCCGCTGCCGTGGCTTCGTCTACTCGGTGGGCCTGCTCGGTGTCACGGGGGAGCGCGACCAGCTGGCCTCGACGGCAACGAGCCTCGCCGCGAGGTTGAAGATGATCACCGACGTGCCGGTGCTCGTCGGCGTCGGGGTGTCCAACGCGCAGCAGGCACGCGAGGCGGTGCGGGTCGCCGACGGTGTCGTGCAGGGCGCGTCCGTGGTGCGCCGGCTGTTGGAGCACGGTGCCGACGCGGTGGGCCAGTACGTCGCCGAGGTCCGCGCCGCGATCGACGAGTGAGCGCGTCGAGCGGCTCGGTGCCCGGTCCTGTCGGGCCGTCGGCAGCGGAGTGCGAGCTGTGCGAGGCCGCGAAGACCACTGATTGGTTCTTCGAGGACGACCTCTGCTGGGTGGCCGAGTGCGAGATGTGCTGGGTGCCGATGGTGGTCTGGAAGCACCACGATCCGCATCCTCCCGCGGAGGTGCGGGCGACGATGCTGGCCCACCTGGCCCAGGCAGTGGCGCGTGAGTACACGTTCGAACAGTTCTACATCGACGACAACATGCGCACGATCCCGACGCACTACCACGCGCATGCGCGTCCACGTGGCGGCTTCTACGGCCACGGACTGCGTCGCGAGTGATGCGCGCGCAGTGCGCGCTGCGCACCGCCGTTCGGCGTGCGTTGATCTCGATCGGGGTCGTTCACGACCTGTTCAGCAGGGCTTGGTGAGGTTCACGGTCGTGGTCCTTTCGGTGTGGAGTGGCGTTCGGCGAGCGAGTCTTCAGCAGGGCTTGGTGAGGTTCACGGAGTCGCGCTTTCGGGTTGAACGGGCAGTGGTCGGTGTCGTGCGACGTGTTCAGCAGGGCTTGGTCAAGTTCACGCTGTGTCTTTCGGTCGATCGCTGGGATACTTGAAGCACGATTTTCGGAACGGGGGCGGAAGCCGACCCCGAACGCGGTCGGTCGACGTCGGTGGCTGCGCAGGTGTGACGTCGGGAGCAGGGGGGACGCGCCGTGCGGACGGCGGCTCAGGGTGGGGGGTGGACCACGTTGTGGACCATGTGGTCGAACAGGGAGGGAAGCGGCGGCGCAGGGCGGACATGTTCACATTTCGGCAAGCACGAACGCTCAGCGTGAGCGTAACGGTCATCCGTGCGTCATTGCAAGGTCTGACCTCTGTCTATTGTTACCGAACCGTCAAGGTCCGTGTGACACCGTGCGGCCCCGGGTTTGCCCCATGAACTGGATGGTGCGACCTGGTTACACTCCGGAAATGCTCAATGCTGGCGATCCCGCTCCGCCGATCTCGCTGTCAAATCAACGCGGCGAAGCCGTCTCATTGGACGCGCACCGTGGGCACCGCGTGCTCGTGTTCTTCTACCCGAAGGCGGATACGCCGGGTTGCACACAGCAGGCCTGCGGTTTGCGCGACGTCGCCGGTCAGGTCGGCGAGACGACGATCATCGGGATCAGTCCGGACAAGGCAGCGGCACAGCAGCGCTTCGACAGCAAGTACTCGCTCGGCTTCGATCTGCTGGCCGACACCGAGCACGCCGTCGCCGAGGCCTATGGCGTCTGGAAGGAGAAGAAGAACTACGGCCGCACCTACATGGGCATCGAGCGGTCGGCGTTCCTCGTCGACGCCGACGGCACCATCGAGCAGGCTTGGTACAAGATCAGTCCCAAGGACACGCCGGTCAAGCTCCTCGCAGCGCTCGGCGGATGAGTGCCACCGGCGAGCTCCCGGCGCCACAGGACGTCATCGCCCATCGGCCGCCGTTCCTGTTCGTCGACGAACTGGTCGCCCTCGAGCCTGGGGTCAGCGCGACCGGCAGGTGGCACCTGACGGGCGACGAGTGGTTCTTCGCCGGCCACTTCCCCGGGCGGCCGACGCTCCCCGGCGTGCTGATGTGCGAGGCGATCGCACAGGTGGGAGCCCTCGCCGTGCTCACCGACGCGCGGTTTGCCGGCCGCCTCCCGCTGTTCGGCGGTCTCGACGGCGCCCGCTTCCGCCGTCAGGTCGTGCCGGGCGACACGCTGGAGATGAGCGTCGTGCTCGGCCGCATGTCGGCCCGCGCCGGCAAGGGCACCGGCACCGCCATGGTCAACGGCCAGACCGCCTGCGACTGCTCGCTGATGTTCGTCTTCGTCGACACCTGACGCGGCCCGGAACGACCCGAGCGGCCGGACCGGTCATGATCCGGCCGAGCCAAGCTCGGTGGATCGATGACCGGTCCGCCGAACCGGGGCTCACGACACCGGCGCGACGATGATGCTGCCGTTGTGGCCGCCGAAGCCGAAGTTGTTGGACATCGTCGGACCGGGGGCCCACGGGCGGGCCTCGCCGAGCACGAGGTCGATGTCGAACTCCGGATCGACCTTCTCCGTGCCCGCCGTCGGCGGGATCAGCCCGTGCTCGAAGGAGAGCAAGACGGCGGCGAGCTCCAGTGCGCCGGCGGCGCCCAGCGCATGACCGGTGACGCCCTTCGTGGACGTCGTCGGCACGCCGCTCGGCCCGAACACCACGGCGAGCGCGGCGGCCTCGGCGGCGTCGTTCAAGCCCGTGGACGTGCCGTGGGCGTTGACCTGGGCGATGTCCGACGGCGCCAGGCCGGCCTCGGCCAGCGCGAGGCGCATGCACGCGATCGCCCCGACGCCGCCCGGCGACGGTGCGGTGACGTGATGCGCATCGGCGTTGCTGCCGGCGCCCAGGACCTCGGCCAGGATCGTGGCGCCGCGCGCCTCGGCGGCCTCCCACTCCTCGAGCACGAACACCGCGGAGCCCTCGCCGAGGACGAAGCCGTCACGGTCCATGTCGAACGGCTTGCTCGCGCCGCTCGTGCTCAGCGCGGTCATGTTGCCGAAGGCGGAGAGACCGATGCGACAGTTGGCGGCCTCCGAGCCGCCCGACACCACGGCGTCGCACAGGCCCCAGGCGATCAGCCTTGCCGCGTAGCCCAGCGCATGGGTGGACGCGGCGCAGGCGGTGGTGATCGTCTCGTTCGGACCCTGGAAGCCGTAGCGCATCGAGATCGCTGCACCGGCGGCGTTGGGCATCATCATCGGCACGAGGAACGGCGAGACGCGTCGTTCGCCCTTGCTGAGCATGACCTCGATCTGCTCCTCGGTGGACTGCAGCCCACCGACCCCGGTGGCGAAGATCGTGCCGATCCGCTCAGGTGGCGCGGCAGGCCGTCCGGCCTGCTCCAGCGCCTGCGCCGCAGCGGCGATGGCGAACTGCTCGACCTTGTCCGCGCGCCGCGCCTCCTTCGGGTTGGCGTAGTACGGCAGCGGATCCCAGTCGATCATCGACACGCTGCGCGTCCCGGTGATGCCGGGACCGTTGAGACCGGTCCAGAACGCGTCGCGTCCGATGCCGCTGGGCGCGACGACGCCGTACCCGGTGACAGCGACGCGGCGACCGCGCCCGTCCATCAGAGCTTGGAGACGACGAGGTCGTACGCCTGACCGACGGTCTCCACGCCCTCGAGGTCCTCTTCCGGCACTTCCACGCCGAACTCCTCCTCGAGCGCCATCACCAGCTCGACGAGGTCGAGGCTGTCGGCGTCGAGGTCGTCGCCGAACTTGGCCTCGGGAACGACTTGATCCTCCGACACCGAGAGCACCTCGACGGCGCACTTGCGGAAGCGGGCGAACTTTTCTTGATCCACGGGGATGTCTCCTTGTGTTGGATGATCGATCGGTGAGGCTAGTGGCCCATCCCGAGACCGCCATCGACGGGGATGACGGCTCCGGTGATGTAGGCGGCGTCGGCGGACGCGAGGAACGCGACGACGCCCGCAACCTCGTCGGGTGTTGCCATGCGTGCCAGCGGGACCATCGCGGTGAGCTCGGCGAGCCGCTTCTCGCCGAGCGACGCGGTCATGTCGGTGGCCACTGGGCCGGGTGCGACCACGTTGGCGGTGATGCTGCGCGAACCGAGCTCGCGTGCCACGGAACGGGCGAGGCCGACGAGCCCGGCCTTCGACGCCGCGTAGTTCACCTGTCCAGGGCCGCCGAGCAGCCCGACCACCGAGGAGAGGTAGATCAACCGGCCGCGGCGGGCGCGCAACATGCCCTGCACCGCGCGCTTGGTGACCCGGTACGCGGCAGTGAGGTTGGCGTCGACGACGGAGGTGAAGTCGGTCTCGCTCATCCGCAGGAGCAGGCCGTCCTTGGTGATCCCGGCGTTGGACACGAGCACCTCGACTGGACCGAACTGGGCCTCGACCGCGGTGAACGCGGCGTCGACGGACTCCACGGAGGTGACGTCGCACTGCACCGCGAAGAACCCTTCGGGCGGAGGAGACGAGTGGTAGGTGACGGCGACCTTGTCGCCGAGCGTGGCGAAGCGTTGGGCGCACGCCAGCCCGATGCCCCGGGACCCGCCCGTGACGAGGACGACGCGGCTCACGCGCCGCTCACAGGGGATTGACCGGTTCGGCGCCGCCGCCCCAGCGGAGCACGGCGCTGGCGGCGGTCATCCCGGCGCCGAAGCCGACGAGCAGCACGAGGTCGCCGTCGGCGACCCGACCTGCCGACAGGGCATCGGCGAGCGCGAGCGGGATCGACGCGCTGGAGGTGTTGCCGGTGCGGTGGAGGACGGTGGCGGCGCGCTCCATCGGGATGCCGAGTCGTTCGCACGCCGCGTCGATGATCCGGATGTTGGCCTGGTGGGGCACGACGAGCTTGATGTCGGCGATGTCCACACCAGCTGCAGCGACCGACTTCTGTGCCGAATCGACCATGATCCGCACGGCGCGCCGGAAGACCTCCTTGCCCTCCATGTGGATCAGTCCGCCGATGTCGGAGTAGAGGAAGCGCTCCGCGGAGCCATCGGCGTCGAGGTCCCAGCCGAGCAGCTGCCCCGGCCCGTCGACGGCCTCGACCACCACGGCACCGGAGCCGTCGGCGAACAGGATCGCGGTGTTGCGGTCCGTCCAGTCGGTGATCCGTGCCAGCGTGTCGGTGCCGATGCACAGGATCTTGCGTGCGCCGGTGGCGATCAGCCCGTGCGCGAGGACGAGCGCGTAGGTGAACCCGCTGCACGCCGCGTTGATGTCGAACGCGCCGCAGCGCAGGCCGAGCTCGTGCTGCACCGCGGCCGACGACGCGGGCACGGTGCGGTCGGGCGTGGTCGTGGCGAGGACCACCGCGTCGATCTCGGCGAGGTCGACGCCGGACATCTCCAGTGCCTGGCGGCCCGACTCGATCGACAACCCGACGGTGGTGCCACCGACGTGGCGCTCACGGATCCCGGTGCGCTCGACGATCCACTGGTCGGACGTGTCGAACATCTGCTCGAGGTCGTGGTTGGTGAGGACCTTCGGCGGAAGCGCCGTCCCCCAACCGGTGATGACGGCACCGCGGGTGCCGGCGGGAACGTGTGGCATCGTGCTCGTCTCCTTCAGATGGTGCGCAGCCACGCGATGGGCTGGCGCAGGGTGACTCGCTCGCCGGACACGGCGATGTAGCTCTGCAGCACGCCGGCGAACGGCGAGCGGACCTCGGTCTCACCGATGTGGCCGAGCACGGATCCGACGGCGATCGAGGCGCCATCGGCGAGCTGCCCCGTGGGTTCGAAGACGCCGGCGGCGGGACTGACGACCAGACGTTCCGCGGCGAAGAGGTGCTCGCCCTCGAACTGGACGTTGCTCGCCGACGAGCTGGCGGCGTTGACCCACTCGAGCAGCTTGTCCAGGTCTTCTGGCGTGGCGATCGAGATCGTGCGGGCGCTCTCGACGGTGCGCTTGGCCATCCCGGTGAGCACACCGCCCGGTCCGAGCTCGGCGAACGACATGACCCCGAGATCGGCCAAGGTGAGCAGGCAGTGCTTCCACCGCACCGGGCTGCTCAGCTGCGCCGAGAGCAGGCTCGACCAGGCCGCACCGGTGTCGTGGGGCAGCGCGTCGACGTTGGAGATGACCGGGACCTCGGTGTCGCGCGGGTCGGCGTGGGCGATCGCCTTGCGCAGGCGGTCACGAGCCGGCGCCATGTACGGCGTGTGGAACGCGCCCGAGACCTGCAATGGCATGACCTTCTTGGCGCCCAGCTCCTTGGCCTGCACACCAGCTGCGGCGACACCGTCGATCGAACCCGCGATCACCACCTGGCCGGGCGCGTTGAAGTTGGCGACCCAGACGTCCGCATCGGCGCGCCGGCAGGCCACCTCGACCAGGTCGTCGTCGAGGCCGAGCACGGCGGCCATGGTGCCCGGGTGTTCGGTGCCGGCCTCGTGCATCGCATCGGCGCGCTCGCACACGAGGAGCACGCCTTCGTCGAAGCCGAGCGCGCCGGTGGCGACGAGGGCGGTGTACTCGCCGAGGCTGTGGCCGGCACAGAAGCTGGGCTCGAGCCCGAGACGCTCGGCTGCATCGAGGACCATCAGGCTCGACACGAACGTGGTCAGCTGGGCGTTGCGGGTGTCACGGAGCTCGTCGGCGTCGGCGTCCAGCAGCAACCGGGCGACGTCACGCTCTGCTACCTCGGACGCCTCGTCGACCAGCTCCCAACTGTCGTGATCGACCCACGGACGCCCCATGCCAGGGCGCTGAGAGCCCTGGCCCGGGAAGGTGAACGCAAGCATGGTGAGGTCAGAGTAGACCGTTGTCACCGGGCGAGCGGTGTACCGGGCATCATCTGGCCGTGACCGATCCCGTGGCGCTTCTCGCGGCGCGTCACGCAGCGGTCGAGGGAGCGATTCCGGCGAACGTGTCACCGCTCCACGTCCGTGCGGCGAGTAGAGGGCGATGACCTCACTCCGACCGATCACGGGAGACGCGGTGGAACCGGTGCTGGTGCGCGTGGACTCCTTCGAGAGCTTCTACCGCGCCCGCTACCGGTCTGCGCTGCGCCTCGCGATCGTGCTGACAGGCTCGACCGCGGCGGCCGAGGACCTCGTGCAGGACGCGATGGCCGACGCCCACCGGCTGTGGTCGCGCCTCGCCGGGTACGACGACGCCAACGCCTGGTTGCGCCGGGCGATCGTCAACCGTGCGATCTCCCGTCGGCGCCGGCTGGGCGTCGCCGCCCGCGGTGCGCTGCGCCTCGATGCCCGCACCTCCACGCAGCTCGACCTGCCGGCTCGGGACTGGGAGCTGTGGGCACACGTGCGCGCCCTGCCCACCCGGCAGGCGCAACTGATCGCGCTCGTCTACGTCGACGGGCTCACCATCGTCGCCGCCGCATCGACCCTCGGCATCGCCACGGCCACCGCCAACACCCATCTCGCTCGGGCGAAGGAGCGCCTCGAGCGCGACCTCGCCGACTGGAGGACGTCATGAACCCCTTCGAGCCGAACAGCCTCGACGATCTGCTGACCGGCGCCGCGCAGCGCCTCGACGACGCAACTGCCCACGTGGCCGTCCCCTCGGCACCCCGGCCGGCGATCCCGGTTGGTCGGCTCGCGGCGGCTGCCGTGTGCGTGACCGCCGTCGCGGGTGGCGCGATCGCGATCCGGGCGCGGGACCACCACCGGCAGCGCCCGGCGTCGTACCCGCCGGGTCTGCTCGACGGCGCGAACGGTCCGCAGATCACGCTCGCCGAGGTGCCGGACGGCGACGACGATCCAGGGACGTGGCGACTCGAGGCGACCCCGAGCGGCGGGACGATCGAACGCACGAAGCAGGAGGGTGGCATCGCCACGACCGCCGCCGGAACGACGGCGGACACCGTCGCCACCGGCCCCGTGCCCGACGCGGCCACACCGCTGTACTGCCTGACCGCGGGCTCCGCCGGGGGCGTGTGCCCGGATGCCGGCGAAGTGGCCGAGATGGTCGTGGGCCCTCGCGGCGACGACGGGCAGGCGTTCGTCTACGGCCTGCCGGACGACACGTTCGCGGTCACGTTCCAGTCGGCGGGCGTGCGCTTCTGGGAGCGCCCGATGCACGGCGTGGCGCTGTTCCCCTTCCCGGCCGCGGCGGCGACGACGGTGACGTTCGCCGCGATCGACGTCGACGGTCGGTTGGTCGCCGGTGGTTCGGCCGGCAACACGGCGATGACCGCGGCGGAGGTCGCCGCGGCCGTCGTCACGACGGCCACCGAGGACACGCTGGAGGCCGGTTGGTTCGTCGAACCTCCAGACGGTGTCGGGCTCGGTGCGCAGGTGATCCGCCTGCGGGGACGCAACGCCGTCGTCGGCTTCCGAGGTCCGTTCACCGAGCAGGGGTACCTCCTCGACGCCGCCGGGAGCGCCGTCCAGTGGGTCGACGTGATCACCCTCAGGTCCGCCGACGTAGATGCGGTGCGGGGGCGGCTCGAGCGCGCCGTCGGCGGTTCGGTGCGGTCCACGACGGAGGTCGAGCCGGGCGTCACGGTGATCGTGCGCGCCGCCGACGGCGTGCCGTCGAGCGAGACCGATCGCGCCGTTGCCACCTTGGGCCGACGCGCACCACGCCGGGAACTGGTCAACGACCTCGACACGCCGTTCGCGTTCAACAGTGAGCGGTCCTACAACTTCAGCGGTGCCAGCCCCGCGCTGCAGGTGCTGATGGGCGACGTGGTCGGCAACGTCGAGGGTCACGAGATCCTCGCGATGAGCGACGACGTCGGCGACGTGCAGTTCCGGGTCGAGGTGGCACCGAGCAACCGCGCCGGCGTCGACGTCGGACCGCACGTGGTCGATCCGAAGCGGCTGCCCGCCGTCGGGGACCAGGCGTTCCGTTGGCTCTGGGCCGTGCCGGGCGATGTCACCTCCGTGCGGCTCACGCTCGACGACGGGACGATCGTCACGCCGCAGGTCGTCGACGTCACGGCGATCGTGGACGCCAGGCTGCTGTTCGTGGCGGCGGACGCCGGTGCACGACGAGTCGTTGCCGTCGAGGCGCAGCACGGCTGAGCCGGTGGCGGGCCGACCGGGCGCGAACCATCGACCGGCCGCCTCGTCACACCGCTACGATCTCGGCGTCACTCGCCCGAGTGGCGGAATGGCAGACGCGACGGACTCAAAATCCGTTGTCCGAAAGGGCGTGTGGGTTCGAGTCCCACCTCGGGCACCACTCGGTCCGCGCCGACCCGCGCAGGTCCGCGCCGGTCACGGTGGGGACGGGCGGGCGGCGGCGAACGCGGCGATGATGTCGGCGCCGGGCGAACGGGCCAGCAGGTCGGCGCTGCTGGCCGCCAGGCGATGGCTCCAGTTCGCCGGCAGCCCGCTGTCGGCACTGCTGATCGTCCCGGGTCGGTTCGGCCGCACCCGTGAGCCGGCGAGGTCGTCGACGGTGGCGAGCACGAGGCGCGCCGGGCTGCGGGCGATCGCGGCATGCGCGGCGACCAGCACGTCGACCACCGGCACATCGACGGCGACATCGACGGCGGCATCGGCCGGGACGTCGGCCGGGACGTCGACGGACACGCCGACCAGCCGGTGGAGCACGCCGCGCACCTCGTCGTCGCCGTCGTCGTCGCCCGTCCTGGCGGCCAGGATGCCGGCGACGGTGGGCAGGTCGTGGGTGGTCACCGTGCCCAGGTTGGCGGCCGGCCAGGTCTCGGCGTCCTCGTCGAACAGCAACACCTTCGTCCCGAGCATCCCCACCGCAGCCAGGGCGCTGCGGACCTCCGGCTCGACGGTCCCGAGGTCCTCGCCGATGACGAACGCCCCGGCGCGGTGTGCTTCGAGGCAGACGAGGGCGAGGAGCTCGTCGTGGGGCAGGTAGACGTACGCACCGTCGGCGGGGCCGCCGCCCTCGGGGATCCAGAACTGACGGAACAACCCCATCACGTGGTCGATCCGCACCCCACCCATCGACGTGAACGCCGCGCGCAGCAGGCCGATGAACGGCGCGAAGCCCGCCTGGCGCAGCCGCCACGGCACGAGCGGTGGGAGCCCCCACGACTGCCCCTCGGCGTTGAACGGATCCGGCGGCGCGCCGATCGTGACGCCGTGCGCGATCAGGTCCTGGTGGATCCAGGTGTCGGCGCTGTACGGCGAGCAACCGACCGCCAGATCGCCGATCAGCGCGCAGCCGGCAGCGACGTCCGCCGCGCGCTGCAGCTCGTCGGCCGCCACCCACTGGATCCAAGCGTGGAGCTCCAGGCGCTCGGCGAACGAGGGGTCGGCCGTGCGCGCGGCCACCCCGGGCGCGTCCGGCCGGCGCACGTCGTCCGGCCACGTGCGCCAGTCCGGGCCGTAGTCCTCGGCGAGGACGTTGTACGCGCAGAACGCGGTGAGCTCGTGGCCCTGGCCGATCGCCCACCGCCTCCACTCCGGGTGATCGCGCTCGCTCGCGAAGCGCGCGGCGAGCGCCCGTCGCTTGGCCTGCCACACGAGATCACGGCCGATCGTGCCGCCCGGCTGGTTGTCCACTGCTGCGGGCGGCGGCCCGACGACGGGGATCAGCAACGGGTTGAGCCACCGACGGGAGCTCGGGTAGTAGGGCGAGTCCTCCTGCGGGGACGTCGGGGCAGGTGCGTGCAGCGGGCTGAGCAGCGCCGCCACCCCGCCCCGCGCGGCCACCGCCGCGCCGAGCTCGGCGACGTCCTCGAGGTCGCCGATCCCCCATCCGTCGCGACGCCAGAGCGAGTACACCTGCGCGGCGACGCCCCAACCGAACGGGGCGTCGGGGCACGCCCTCGGGGGGACGACGAGCCACGTCGTCGGACCGCCGTCGACCGGGACGAGGTGGTGGTAGCCGCACGGCACGTCGTCCGGGAGCGCATCGATCACGCCGCGGTCCTCGCCGTCCTCCAGCAGCAACCGGCAGGCGCCGTGGAGCTGATGCGCTTCGCCGACGGGCACGAACCACTGCGGTCCGGCGGGTTGCGGATCACCCATCGCGGCGCGCAGCACGGCCCGGGTCGCGTCCGTCGTCTCGTGCCAGGTGCCGTCGATGTCGAAGTACCCGTCGGCGATGCCCCAAGCGTCCAGCACCCGATCATCATGGCCGAGGTGAGCGGCAAGCGAACCGCACGCGCGTTCCTACACTCGCAAGGATGGGACGACGCCAGGTCGAGCGGCGGTTGCGTCAGGTCAGCTCGCGGTTGCGCGAGCTACGTGACGAGCTGCGCATCGCCGACGAGCAGCTGCTGCACCTCGCCGACGAGGCGGACGGCATGAGCATCCGCGCGCTCGTTGCGGAGACCCCGGGCGCCGGCATCGAGTACCGCCAGGCGCGCGGCCACGCAGATGCGATGGCCAAGCACCGCGCCCACGTGGTCGCCGACATCGCCGAGCTCGAAGCCAAGCAGGACCAGCTCCTCGACGCCCTCAACGCCACCTGAGGGGTGAGCGCCGCGGTACGAGGCGCAGGGTGTGGAGGGAGGCGCGCCCGGTCGAGTGCCCGGCTCGGGGTGGTGAGGGAAGCGCTAGCGTCGAACCACAGTGAGGGAGCAGGCAGAGCGAGCGCCAGCGAGCGGCGCCCGGTCCCGAACCAATGAGAGGAGACCGATCGTGACGATCCGCGTGGTGATCGCCGAGGACGAGGCCATCATCCGTCTGGACTTGCGCGAGACGTTGGAAGAGGAGGGCTACGACGTCGTGGGCGAGACGGGTCGTGGCGACAAGGCGGATGAGCTGGTGCGCGAGCTCAAGCCAGACCTGGCGATCCTGGACATCAAGATGCCCGGCATGGACGGCCTCGAGGCCGCGGCGCTGATCAACGCCGAGCGGCTCTGCGGCGTCTTGATCCTGACCGCGTTCAGCCAGCGCGAGATCATCGAACAAGCCCGCGACTCAGGTGCGCTCGCCTACCTCGTCAAGCCGTACCAGAAGGCCGATCTGATCCCCGCGATCGAGGTCGCGATCGGGAGGTTCCGCGAGCTGCAGTCGCTCAGCGGCGAGGTCGATGCGCTCGGTGAGCAGCTGGAGTCGCGCAAGCTCATCGACCGGGCGAAGGGCATCC
>JAODBQ010000030.1 GCA_025464045.1 Ilumatobacteraceae bacterium | reverse complement strand
GAGTGGAAGCCGAGGCAGCCGAGGTTGACCGCCCAGATCAGGTGGGCCAGGTCGGCGACCACGAGCGCTCGCGAGGTCGTGCCGTTCGGTGTGCTGACGATCGTGGTCTGCAACCACTCCGGCGCCGAGTCGGGGATCCGCTTCTGGAAGAACGACGAGCTGCTCGCGCCGTTCGGGAAGCGCTGCAGGAGCACCGGCCGATCGCCCATCTGGCGCATCACCGAGTCGCCCATCCGCACGTAGTAGCGCACGAGGTCGAGCTTGGTGTCGTTGCGCGTCGTGAAGAAGACCTTGTCGGGATGGGTGATGGAGACGGTGTGCCCGTCCACCTCCAGGTCGATCGTGTCCTCGTCGGCTGCCTTCGCCACACTTGCCACGCTAAACGCTCGGACCGCTACGGTCGGGTTGGTGGGGGAACCGACGCTCGAGAAGACCGCAGTGACCATCAGCACGCCGATGCAGGGCACGATCGTCGCGATCGACGTCGCAGTCGGCGACGAGGTCCGTGCCGGCGAGCAGCTGATGCTCATCGAGTCGATGAAGATGCACCACCCGATCGAGGCCACGGTCAACGGGATCATCGGCTCGTTGCTGGTCGAGGTGGGCACGACGCTGATGGAGGGCGACGCCGTCGCCACGGTCCGCCCGGCCTCGGTCGCCGCGGCAGCGGAGGTGGTCGAGGACGTGCTCGACCTCGATCGGATCCGCCCCGATCTCGGCGAGGTGCTCGCTCGTCATGCCGTCGGCCTGGACGAGGCCCGTCCGGGCGCGGTCGAGCGGCGGCGCAAGGTCCATCGCCGCACCGCCCGCGAGAACGTCGCCGACCTCGTCGACGACGGTTCGTTCATCGAGTACGGCCCGATGGTGATCGCTGCCCAACGTCGCCGGCGGGCGCTCGACGACCTGATCGCCAACACCCCGGCCGACGGGATGATCGCCGGCATCGGCACGGTCAATGGCGACCTGTTCAGCGGCCACGCCGCGCAGGTCGTGGCGATGTCCTACGACTACACCGTGCTCGCCGGCACGCAGGGCACGCAGAACCACCGCAAGAAGGACAAGCTGTTCGAGGTGGCCGAGAACCTGCGCCTGCCGGTGGTGTTCTTCGCCGAGGGCGGCGGCGGTCGCCCCGGTGACACCGACGCGATCGGCATCGCCGGGCTCGACTGCCTCGCGTTCCTCTACTGGGGTCAGCTCAGCGGCCTTGTGCCGATGGTCGGGATCACCGCCGGCTACCGCTTCGCCGGCAACGCGGCGATCCTCGGCTGCTGCGACGTCGTGATCGCGACCGCCGACTCGAACATCGGCATGGGCGGCCCGGCGATGATCGAGGGCGGCGGGCTCGGGGTGTTCGCACCGACCGAGGTCGGGCCGATGAGCGTCCAGCAGTTCAACGGTGTCGTCGACGTCGCCGTCGCGGACGAAGAGGAGGCCGTCAAGGTCGCCAAGCAGTACCTGTCCTACTTCCAGGGTCCTGTCGACGACTGGACGTGCGTCGACCAGCGCGAGCTGCGCCACGTCATCCCGGAGAACCGCAAGCGCAGCTACGACGTGCGCGCCGCGATCGAGGCGATGTTCGACACCGGTTCGGTCCTCGAACTGCGTCGCGACTTCGGGCTGGGGATGGTCACCGCACTCGCACGTGTCGAGGGCAAGCCGGTCGGCGTGATCGCCAACAACCCGAACTACCTCGCCGGTGCGATCGACAGCCCCGGCGCCGACAAGGCGGCCCGGTTCCTGCAGCTGTGCGACGCGTTCGACGTCCCGGTGATCACCCTGGTCGACACACCCGGGATGATGGTCGGCCCCGCGGTCGAGGAGACGGCGCTGGTGCGCCACTGCTGTCGCCTGTTCGTCACCGGCGCGAACATCACGGTCCCGCTGATCAGCATCATCCTGCGCAAGAGCTACGGCCTCGGCGCGCAGGCGATGATGGGCGGCTCGACGAAGGCGCCGATCGCCTGCCTCGCCTGGCCGACAGGTGAGTTCGGGGGGATGGGCCTCGAGGGCGCGGTGCGCCTCGGCTACCGCAAGGAGCTCGAAGCGGTCGAGGATCCGGTCGAGCGCGACGCGCTGTTCGAGCAGATGGTCGAGCGGATGTACACCCACGGCAAGGCGCTGAACACCGCCTCGCACTTCGAGATCGACGACACCATCGATCCTGCCGACAGCCGGCGGTGGATCTCCACGATCCTCGCGTCCGCACCGGCACCGCTGCCGCGCCCCGGCAAGAAGCGCCCGAACATCGACACCTGGTGATGCGCTAAGAACACGTCGTGCAGATCGATGAGGTGGAGCTGAGGATCGTCCGGGTGCCGTTCCGCAACCCGTTCACGACGTCGTTCGGCTCGCAGATCGAGAAGCACACGGTGATCGTCACCGTGCGCAGCGACGGCGTGGAGGGCTACGGCGAGGGCGTGATGGAGCCGCTGCCGGACTACCGCGAGGAGTCGCTGGTGGGGGCGATGCACCTGATCCGCGACGCGCTGGTGCCGTCGCTGATCGCCGGCGGCTGCGACCACCCGGCCGAGCTGATCGACCGCTGGGCCCGCTGGCGCGGCAACCCGATGGCCAAGACCGCGATCGAGCTGGCCGTGTGGGACTGCTTCGCCCGCCAGCAGGGCGTGCCGCTACGCGAGCTGCTCGGCGGATCGCGCACGGAGGTGCCGGTCGGTGCAAGCCTCGGGATGAACACGCTCGCAGCGTCGATCGAGGCCGTCGGCAAGCACGTCGCCGAGGGGTACCGGCGGATCAAGATGAAGATCCAGCCGGGCTGGGACGTCGAGCTGCTGACCCCGGTGCGCGCCGCGTTCCCGGACATCGAGCTCACCGTCGATGCCAACTCGGCGTACCGCCTCGACGAGCTCGACGCGTTGCGCCCGCTCGACGACTACGACCTGCACTACATCGAGCAGCCGCTGCACTGGGACGACCTCGTCGACCACGCCGCGCTGGCCCCGCAGATGCGCACCGCGCTGTGCCTGGACGAGTCGCTGACCTCACCGGCGCGGGTGCGCGCGGCACTCGATCTCGGCTCGTGCACGGTCGTCAACGTCAAGGTCGGTCGAGTCGGCGGGCTCGCCGCGGTGCAGCAGATCCACGATCTGTGCGTGCAGCGCGAGGTGCCGATGTGGTGCGGCGGGATGCTCGAGACGGGCATCGGACGCGCCCACAACATCCACATCGCGACGATGCCCGGCTTCACCTACCCCGGCGACACCGCGTCCGCGAGCCGCACGTACGCGCGCGACCTCGTCGAGCAGCCGCTGGAGGCCGTGGACGGGATCATGCAGGTGCCCGGCGGCGCCGGCATCGGGGTGACCCTCGACCGCGGGTTCCTGGCGCAGGTGACCGAGTCGGTCGAGGTGCTGCGCGGGTGACGATCGAGCTGCGCGAGCTGCGCACGGCCGGGGAGCTCGCTGCGCTCCCGGAGCTGGAGGTGCAGGTCTGGGGCAGCGAGTACGAGATGGTCTCGGTGAACGTGCTCGTCGCGACGATCAGCGAAGGAGGGGTGGCGATCGGCGCGTTCGACGACGGTGTGCTGGTCGGTGCCGTCTACGGCTTCGCCACCAGTGATCCGCACGTGCACCACTCCCACTACCTCGCGGTCGCCGCCAGCCACCGCGGTCAGGGTCTCGGTGCCGAGCTGAAGCGTCACCAGCGCGAGTGGTGCCTCGCCCGCGGCATCACCGCGATGCGTTGGACGTTCGACCCGCTGCAGTACGGCAACGCGCGCCGCAACCTGCGCGAGCTCGGCGGCTACGGGATCAGCTACCACGTCGACCACTACGGCCCGCTGGCCGGCATCAACGGTGCACTGCCGAGCGACCGGGTCACGGTGCGGTGGGAGCTGGTGGGGGAGCGACCGCCCACCGCGGAGCACCGGGTGGTGGCCGTGCCGGCGATCACGCCGGCCGAGATCGCGGCCGCCTCGGTGACCGCGCTCGATGCCCGCTTCGCCGTGCGCGCCGCGTTGCAACCGGCGCTGGACGACGCCTGGTTCCTCGTCGACGTCGACGTCGGCGCCTCCTGCACCTACACCCTCGCCCGCTGAGGCGGCTGGGGTGCCAGGATCGTCCGTCGTGACGGTCGTGCAGCTGACGACGGTGGCGTCGGCGGTGTTCCTCGCCTCGTTCGTGCAGACGATCGCCGGGTTCGGGTTCGGGCTCTTGGCCATGCCGGTGATGACGTTGGCGATCTCCCCGCAGCGGGCGGTGGTCGTCAGCAGCCTCGTCGGTGTGCTGATCACCACCTGGCAGGCGTGGACGATGCGCGCCGATGCCGATCGACCGCTCGTGCGACGGATGACGATCGCCGCGTACGTCGGCATGCCGCTCGGGCTCCTCGTGCTGACCACGGTCGGTGACAACACGCTGCGGATCTGCCTCGGCGTGTCCGTGCTCGTCGCCACCGCGATGCTGGCGTCGAACGTGCGCGTCTCGGTCGGCCGGCGCGCCGACCTCGCTGCCGGTTTCCTCTCTGGCGTGCTCAACACCTCGTTGTCGACCAACGGTCCGCCGCTCGTCGTCGCGCTGCAGGCCCGCCGGCTCGACGCGCCGCAGTTCCGCGCGACGATCTCGGCGGTCTTCGCGCTGAGCAACGTCTTCGCGTTGAGCCTGTTCCTCGGCACCGGCAAGATCAACACGCCGGGCCTCGAAGCAGCGGCGCTCGCCGCACCCGCGCTGGTGGCCGGCCAGCTCCTCGGTCATCCGATCCGCAAGCACCTCCACGGCGAGCGGTTCCGCGTGCTGGTCCTGTGTCTGCTCGCCGCCGCCGGTCTCAGCGCGATCGTCGTCGCGCTGCGATGACCACCCCTCGGGTCCTGGGAGCGGTACGTCGCAAGTGCCAAGCTGGTCGCCGATGACTTCGAGCAGGTGGCGGGCCGGCGCCGGGATCTTCACGGCGGCGGTGGTGCTGCTGACC
>JAODBQ010000001.1 GCA_025464045.1 Ilumatobacteraceae bacterium | reverse complement strand
CCGGATTCGTGATCGCGTCCCACACGTCGCCGATCGGGTAGGGCAGGTGGCGTTCGAATCGGATGACGCCGCCATCGGCGGTGCGCTCCAACATGCCGTCGTAGGAGGAACGGGGGACGTCGCTCATGGGTGCTCCTTTGCACTCGGGGGGATCGGTGTGGCGGTGCGTCGCAGGTGCCGTTCGAGCGAGTCGAGCCGCGCTGTCCACTCCGCGCGATACGGCTCCAGCCACGCGTCGAGCTCCATCAGCGGCTCCGGACGGAGTCGGTACAGCCGCCGCTGAGCATCCCGCCGGACCTCCACCAGCCCGGCGTCGCGCAACACCTTCAGGTGACGAGACACACCTGGCTGATGCATCCCGACCTGCTCGACCAACTCGCCGACCGACCGCTCGCCAACGCGCACCGCATCAAGGATCCGCCGCCGTGTCGGTTCGGCGATCACCTCGAGCACCGCGACCTCGGCTGGCATGGCGACGAGCATACGAGACGACATATATATGTGCAACCGCATGTAGAGCGAGCTCGGCACGTCACGGACGTGGCGACGCCTGAACGTGCATCTGAGTGGCCGAGACGGCTGCCTCTGGTCGACGGGGTGCGGATTCAGGCACGGCTACGCGGGCAGTGGCAAGTCTGATCGGGGTGCGCCGGGGTGGAAGATCGGCCAGCCGATCTCGGTCAACCATCGGTGAGACAGGCCGGTGTCGCGGAAGCTGGTGACGTAGGTCTCGCGGATCGGCCCGTCGAGGGAGAGGGCATGGTCGGCGACGTAGGTGGCCAGCGCTCCGTAGGCGCGGTCGATGTCGTCGTGCGCGCCGAGGTGCGTGATCACAGCAAGATCAGCGGCTGGGATCTCGACGAATCGGACGCGCCCGACATCGGCGATCGGGGCGCTCGCTGGGACGAACACGGTCGCTGATCCGAGCCCGTGCGCGAACAGGTCCGTGTCGTACAGCCCTGCCGCGGGGCCGTCGGGTCGGGCGCCGGACGCGGCAAGGGTCGCGTCGAGCTCTCCGAACGCCCCACGGAGCCAAGGCCCGATCTCTGCATCGTCGACGATCGACGTGATCGCCGCGGCACGAATTCGAGGAACGGTGCGCAGTTCGATGTCGGCCGGCGCCGACGAGGCGAGGAGATCGCGCAGCGACCGCACCGCCGACTGGGTAGCGGCGAGGGAATGTTCGAGTCGGTCCAAGTGACCGGTGATCAACCGGTTCCGAGTGACGAGATCATCCGTGGTGAGCACATCCGCGATCTCGTCGAGGGGCATGTCGAGATCTCGGAACCGGCGGATGATCTGCGCAGTGGCGATCTGTCCGGTCGCGTAGTGGCGGTACCCGGAGCTGCTGTCCACCTCAGCAGGGACGAGCAACCCGAGCCGGTGGTAGTGGCGCAACGCCTTCACACTCAAGTGCGTCGCTCGCGCGAAGTCGCCGATCGTCAACGTGCCGGCCATGCGACCAGTCTGCGACCTCCCCCGAGGGGAGAGTCAACACGGCCGACAGGGGTTGACCCTGCCATCGCGGCAGGCCCGACGATGAACAGCAGCGACCCGCATCGCGCAGGTCGCCCGAACAACTGGGAGAGACGATGACCACCACCGAAGCGACCGGCGTGATCGCCGACCACATCGCCGCCGTCAACGCCTTCGACGTCGACCGGATCATGGCAACGTTCGCAACCGACGCCTACGTCAACGACAACCACCGCGAGATCTGGGGCCTCGACAAGATCCGCCAGTTCTTCGTCCGCGAGTTCGCCGGCGACCACGTCACCATGGACGTCACCGACGTCATCGACCACCACGGCGACATCATCGTCCGAGCCCGATACGACGGCACCTACGACAAGACCAACCTGCCCGCAGAGCTGATGATGACCACCTACTTCAGCCTCCGCAACGACAAGATCATCAGCCTCACCGTCATCCACAACCAACCATCCCCCTACTGACGAGGCGGGCTGCAGCACAGCACGAGTCGCGTCTCACATCGCGCAGGCACCCGCGGCGTGAAAAACGTGCCCCCCACCAACGCCGGCTAACAGCGGGTCGGATGCCGGGGTGCTGAGATGTGGAGATGGTGTCGCTACTCGTCGGTTCTTGGACACGGCGGCCGTCGCTCGGACCGCTGGGCGGAGGGGCGTGATGCCCGGTCGGGCCGGACAGGTTCGAGACGTCGATGCGCTGATCGTCGGCGCCGGATTCAGTGGTCTGTACCTGCTGCACCGGCTCCGCGCCGACGGGCTCGCTGTTCGTCTGATCGACGCGAGCGACGGTCCCGGCGGCGTGTGGCGGAACAACCGGTATCCAGGGGCGCGGGTGGATTCCCACGTACCCAACTACGAGTACTCCCTCGAAGCCGTGTGGCGGGACTGGTCGTGGTCCGAGCGGTTTCCTTCCCGCGAGGATCTGACCGCCTACTTCGATCACGTCGTCGAGGTGCTGGACCTCGCCGGCGACATCGACCTGAACACCCGGGCTCGAGCCGCGACGTTCGACTCGAGCTGCCACCGCTGGGCGGTCACCACGGACGTCGATGCGTCCTACAGCTGCCAGTACCTCCTGTTGTGCACCGGGTTCGGCTCGAAGCCGTTCATCCCCGACCTTCCAGGTCTCGAACGGTTCGGCGGAGCGTGCCACCACACGGCGCAATGGCCAGCGGAAGGTGTCACGCTCGACGATCGTCATGTCGGAGTGATGGGCACGGGAGCGAGCGGCGTCCAAGTCGTACAGGAGGCGGCCCGCTGCGCCGCTCGCGTCACTGTGTTCCAGCGCTCACCGGTGATGGCGATCCCGATGCAACAGGAGCGCCTCGATCCGGCGGTGCAGCACGCCGCGAAGGCGGCGTACGTGGACGTCTTCCGGCGTCGGAACAGCTCACCGACGAGCTTCGCCGACATCAGCCGCCTCGATGTCAGCGCACTCGACGCATCAGACGCCGAGCGCGAAGCGGTCTACGAAGCGGCGTGGCGGCAGGGTGGCTTCCACTTCTGGGCCGGGACGTTCAACGACGTCCTGACCGACGAGCGCGCGAACCGCACCGCCTACGACTTCTGGCGGGACAAGACCCGCGCCCGGATCACCGACGCGGCCACCGCGGAACTGCTGGCCCCCACTGATCCGCCGTACCCGTTCGGCACGAAGCGGCCGTCGCTCGAGCAGACGTACTACGACTGCTTCAACCAGTCGAACGTCGACCTCGTCGACCTGCGCTCGACGCCCATCGACATGATCACCCCGACCGGCGTGCGAACCACCGCAGGAGACGTCGACCTGGACGTTCTGGTGTTGGCGACCGGCTTCGACGCCAACACCGGCGGGCTCACCGCGATCGACGTGCGCGATCGCGGCGGGCGCTCGCTCGCCGAGCGATGGTCGCATGGTGTCGACACCCACCTCGGAATGGCCGTCGACGGATTTCCCAACATGCTGTTCGTGTACGGCCCACAGAGTGCCGCGTCGTTCTGCAACGGGCCGGTCTGCGCCGAGCTGCAGGGCGACTGGGTGTCCGAGCTTCTCCGGTTCATGCGGGCCGGCGGCCACGACTCGTTCGACGTGCTGCCCGAGACCGGCCCGGCATGGAGCGCAGAGCTCGCTCGATTCGCCGACGCCACTCTCTTCGGTCGCACCGACTCGTGGTACATGGGAGCCAACGTGCCGGGCAAGCCCCGCCAACTCCTGAACTACCCGAGCAGCGGCACCTACATCCAGCGCCTGCGTACCTGCGCGGCACGCACCTACGACGGCTTCGTCTTCGACCCCTGACTCCATGTCATCGCCGGAACGGCAGCCTCGAACACTCGAACCGCAAGCGCGGGTCGGCCCACGTGGAACAGCTCTGGCGGTTCGCGGCACTTGAGCGTTGAGAACTGCCGTGGTTGTTTGGCGGTCGCTGTTTGGCAGGCTGGCCACCGTGAACGACGAGGTGGTCATTGATGCCGCGACGGAGCTGCTCGACATGCGGGCCAACCGTCGGGTGGTGCCCGACCTGCCGCGTGCTCTGCGGCCGCAGACGTTGACCGACGCATACGCCATCCAACAACGCGTCGTCGCCGAGCTCGTGACACGAGCCGATGGTCGGTGCATCGGCTTCAAGGCCGCGTGCACCAATGAGATCGCGCAGGCCGCCCTGCAGATCGATCGACCGGTGTTCGGCCGACTGATGTCGCAGACCACCTCGCCGAGCGGCACCACGCTCGCAGCCGACCAGTTCACGCATCGCGTCATCGAGGCCGAGTTCGGCTTCCGCCTCGCCACCGACGTCGAACCCGTCGCCGGTGGCCACACGCAGGACACGATCGCAGCGCACATCGACGCGCTGATACCGGCCATCGAGATCGTCGACCACCGGTTCGAGTCGTGGGCGATCGGTGCGGTGCGCATCGTCGCCGACAACGCGATCCACGGTTGGTGGATCCGGGGCGAGCCGGTCACGGACTGGCAGGACCACGATCTCGCCGCGTCAGCGGTGTCGGTCGCCCGCAACGGTGAGCTCGTGACGACCGGCTCGGGCGCGGCGGTGCTCGGTCATCCACTGAACGTGATGGCGTGGCTGGCCGATGAGCTCCCCCGATTCGGCCTTCGGCTGCGTCGCGGTGACGTCGTCACCACGGGCGTCGCGACCGATGTGTTCGAGGTCGGAGCAGGCGACTCGTGCGTGGCCGACTTCGGACCCTTCGGCACCGTCACCGTTGCGTTCGACTGAGACCAGCGGGCCGCCCGAAGTCGTCCGGGCCAACCAGCTCGATCCACTCCGACGTAACGGACCGAGCACGGCGACGAGACGGCCCGTGCGAATGTCATCCCCCGCAGACAGGCGGCAGGCCAAAGATGTCCCATTCACGCACTCAATCGACGTTCTCCGTGTCACAGATCGGATGTGGATCGCCGATTGCCACAGCCGCGGTCACCAACGACAACGCCCGCGCCCTTTGCGAACTCGATGTGCGATGCTGAACCAGTGGCGACGCTGGAGTCGATAGTCCGCGACTCGGTCGCCGGTGAAGGTCCGTCCCTCAACACGCTGGTTGAGTACGCACATGCGCAGGCCGTGGCACTTCCAGAGGCCTTCGACAAGGTTGTAGCCGAGATCGGTCAACGGCATCGGACGGGAGCCCTTACCTTTGGCGATGCCGACCAGGCCATCAACGCACTGTGGGTGCTCATGACTCGAACGAGCATCATTCCCGACCTGGCATTCCTCATCTTCGATGCGTTCGACCAAGGCGAGTACGACCATCACGACGGGCTGGACCCTGTTCAGGCGTACACCGTTCCGGGACTCAACTCGGCGCTCGGCGACTGAGGCGACGTGTCCCCAACCGCGCGCCCAGCCCTCAGCGGCCGGCGCCGCGAACGCCGGCCAGCGGGCCAACCGCGATCGCTGCGCGTCTGCGGACGGCCTGAGGCAGTGCGGTTGCAACCGTGCTACGCGGAAACCTCACGGCCGGATTGACTTTGGGCCGTGTGGGGACGATCATCGTCGGCACACTTGTAGTTGTGCAGAGGGGGTATTCATGAGCCTGACTGAAGACCTCAACGCGGCTTGGAACTCGCACGATCCAGAGAAGGTTGCATCGTTCTACGCCGACACCGGGGCGCGTGAAGAGTTCATCATCACCCATGCCCGCGTCGTCGGACGCGAGGCCATCGCCACTCAGGTTCGAATGTATTTGGACGCCATGCCTGACCTTGCGTTGTCGATCCGCAAGGTCTCTTGGGGACAGAACGTTGCTACATTCGAATGGATGGTTAACGCCACGCATAGTGGTGATGCCGAGGGCTGGCCCGCCAAGGGAGAAGCAGTGGCGTTCCCCGGAGTGAGTGTGTTGGACCTGTCCGAGGACGGCCTGATCATCGAAGAGCGTGTCTACACCGACTTCACCGGTTTGCTCGCGGGTGCTGGCCTGATTCCGGGTGTGGATCCGCCGAGCTGGTAGCCCCAAACCTGTC
>JAODBQ010000679.1 GCA_025464045.1 Ilumatobacteraceae bacterium | reverse complement strand
CACCGTGCCATCGGCCGACGCCAGCGCGACCTCGTGCGAGTCCGGCGACTTCCTCGCCTGCTCCATCGTCTGCGCGATCGAGCTGGTCGTGCTGTTGTCGCGCACCACGCTGACGGCGAGCAGCGCGACGATCGCCGCCGCGGCGGCAACCGCGAACGCGCCGATCGCGGTCCGGCGCCGGCGACGCCCCGCGCTCATCGGGATCACCCTGGCGAGCTCCCCGGAAGGAGCCGGCGGTGCTTCTTCGAGGCTCGCGGCGATGCGCTCCCACAGGCCCTCGGGCGGTGCCACCGGCGACCAACCGAGCATGGCCGCGGTCTCGCGGTGCTGATCGACCTCGGCGGCGGCAGTGGGGCTGACGCGCAGGTACTCCTCGACGTCGCGCCGCTCCTGCTCGTCCACCGCATCCAGCGCGTACGCGCCGAGGAGCTCGTCGTAGCGGTTCTCGTCGCCGCTCATCGTCGCGTGCCCCAGTCGTTCGTGGCGGACATCAGATGCCCCCCAGTGTGACGCCGGCCGTCGTCAACTCCGCGCGCAACCGCTTCAAACCCGCACGAATCCTGCTCTTCACGGTTCCTTCTGCCTGACCGAGCATCGTGGCGACCTCTCGGTAGGTGTGACCACCGAAGTAGGCCAGCTCGATCGCCTCGCGCTCGCCGTCTTGCAGGTTGGCCATCGCCTCGCGCACGTGGCCGGCGAGCGCGAGGTCCCAGACCTCGCGATCGAGCTCATACGCGGGGCGGGCGTTGAAGGACGCCTCGCGCTCCTCGCGACGGCGCCGAGCCGTCTCGCCGCGCAGCAGGTCGACCGAGCGACCGTGCGTCTGGGTGAGCAGGAAGCTGCGCAGGCTGCCGCGCTCGGGGTCGAACCGGCCGGGATCGTTCCACAGCCGCAGGAAGATCTCCTGCACGACCTCCTCGGCCTGCGCCTGGTTGGTGAGCAGGCGCCGAGCGAGGCCGTAGACCGCGCCCGCGTGGCGACGGTAGGCCTCGGCGAGCGCATCCTGCTGGTAGCGCGCCATGGCCATCGCCAGGGACGCGTCGGAGAGCGAGGAGGGTTCGCTGCGCACTGGAGGTGTTCGGAGCTGCTCATCCATCTGGATGGATGATCGTTGCCGAACGTGGTCGAACGCCGAGGTCGAAGGTCGTCACGACCTCCACGTGGGGCGTGTTCGGGAACAGGTCGAGCACTCGGCTGCCGACGTGGCGGTACCCCACGTCGCCCAGCAGCGCGGCATCACGCGCGAGCGACACGGGGTCGCAGCTGACGAGGACGATGCGCGTGGCGCCCGTGGCGGTCATCTGCGCGACCCCGACCCGACCGAGCCCCGCCCGCGCCGGGTCGGCGATGACGAGGTCGGCGGGCACCGGACGCCACGCCTCGACCGTGGTGCACTCGACGGTCGCGTGCCGGTCGGCGAGGTTGACGCGCGCGTCCGCGCACGCCGACGCGGACGACTCGACCAGGACGACGTGCCGGGCCGCGTCCCACGGCAGCGTCGCCGCGAACAGCCCGACGCCGCCGTACGCGTCGAGCACCCGCGCGCCCGCGTGATCCGCGCAGGCGTCGGCGACCGTGCTGACGAGGAGCTCGGCCGCCTGTGGACCGGACTGGAAGAACGAGGCCGCGCTCACCTGCAACGAGACGCCGGCGACCGTCTCGTGGACGGCCGCCGCCGATCCCGTCGCCACGTCGGGCGGGAGGCCACCGAGCCTCGGGGTGCGACGGGAACGTCCGGCGTCCACCAGCGCCGAGCGCTCCCCGGACGCCACACCGAGGCGCAGCGTGACCTCGGCGCCGGCGTCGAGGCGGATCCCCGAGAACAGCTCGCTGAGCGCGGGGTGGGTGACGAGGCAGTCGTCGAGCGGCACGACGCGATGGTCGTGGGCACGGCGCAGGCCGACCCGGCCACCGGGTCCGGCGGCGAGGCGCACCGTCGTGCGGTACGCCCACGGTTCGACGGCGCACGCTGCGGTGACGGTCGCGTCGGGCAGGTGTGCGGTGCGCCGCAACGCGTCGCGCACGATCTCCGCCTTCAACTGCAGCTGGTGGCGGGGATCGACGTGCTGCCACGCACATCCGCCACAACCGGCGCGGAGTGCCGGGCACGGCGGCTCGACGCGGTGCGGGGACGCCTCGACCACCCGGCGCACCGACGCACGCGCGTAGTCGCGACGATCCGCGACGACGTCTGCGGCGACGATCTCCCCCGGGATCGACGACCCCACGAACACCACCCGGCCGTCGTCGAGGTGCGCCAACCCGTCGCCACCGGCCACCAGCTTCTCGACGGTGAGCAGCGTCTCGGACACGGCCCGAGCCTACGGCGGAGGTCCACGGCTACCCTGGCAACCGTGTCGCCGCACGTGCCGAAGCACCCGATCCAGATCGCTCCCAGCGTCCTCCCGGCCGACTTCGCCGAGCTCGGCAACGAGGTCGCCGCGCTCGAGGCGGCCGGCGTCGACCGGATCCAGTGGGACGTGATGGACGGCCAGTTCGTGCCGAACCTCACGTTCGGGCCCGCGGTCATCAAGGCGGCCCGACCGCACACGAGCCTGCCGTTCGAGGCCCATCTGATGGTGCTGACGCCGGATGTGATGGCGAGCGAGTACGTCGATGCCGGCTGCTCGCGGCTGATCGTGCACGCCGAGGCCTGCCTCCACCTGCACCGCACGCTCGGCCACATCCGCTCGCTCGGTGCCACCGCCGCAGTCGCGCTGAACCCGGCCACACCCGCATCGGCGGTGGAGCACGTGCTCGATCTCGTCGACATGGTGCTCGTGATGACGGTCAACCCCGGCTTCGGCGGCCAGGCGTACATCGCCACGATGGAGCCGAAGATCCGCGAGGTCCGCACGATGATCGACGCCGCGGGTCTCGGCGACGCCGTGGACGTCGAGGTCGACGGCGGGATCGCGCCGTCCACCGTGGCGGCGGCTGCCGCCGCGGGCGCGAACGTGCTCGTCGCCGGCTCGGCGCTGTACAAGGACCCGGCGGGCCTCGCCCACGCCGTCGCCGAACTGCGCTCGCTCGCCACCGCGGCCGCCTGCGGCTGACCCCACCCAGCGGGCGCCGCTGCCGGGGCTCCGGAACTGGCGCACACCCCTTCCGTAGCATGGCGGCAGATGGGCGAAATCTCGGAGATCGCGGCGGACGGACCGCCGGCGCTGCAGGCGCTGCGGGTGGCGATCGACCACGCCCAGGCTGGGTCGCCGCTGAGCCCGGTCACCGTCATCGTGCCGAGCAACTCCGTGGGCGTCGCCGCGCGACGATGGCTGGCGGCCAACGGTGGCATCGCCGCGGCGCAGTTCGTCACCACCTACCGGCTGGCGGAGCTGCTCGGCGCGCCGTCGCTGATCGCAGCGGGACGGCGGCCGGTGAACACGCCGGTCGTGGACGTCGCCGTGCGCCGCGCCCTCCACGAGGCCGCGGGCATGTTCGCACCGGTCGCGCACCACCACGCCACCATCACCGCGTTGCGCGACGTCCACCGGGAACTGCGCCACGTGCCCGGTGCGGCGTTGGACCGGCTCGGGCGGGCCGGTTCGCCCCGGGCGCGCGAAGTCGTGCGCCTGCACCGTCACGTCACCGCTCAGCTCGCCGGGACGTGGTACGACGAGGCGGACCTGTTGCAGGCGGCCCTCGCGCCCACCGCGCTGCGGCCGCAGCGGATCGTCCAGTTCCTCCCCGAACGGCGGCGGCACACGGAGCAACGCCTGCTCGACGCGCTCTCGAGGGAGGGCAGCGTGCACACCATCGTCGCCAGGGGCGAGCTGCGCGCCCGCGGCGCGGTGGAGGTGCTCGACGTCAGCGACGCGGACGACGAGGCGACCGAGGCCGTCCGTCAGATCGTTGCGGCGACGCAGGCCGGCGTGCCACTCGAGCGCATCGCCGCGGTCTGGCCGGTCGCCAACCCGTACGCCCGCCTGCTCACCGAGCACCTCGACGCCGCCGGCATCCCGTGGAACGGTCGCCCCGGCGTCACGCTCCACGAGCGCCTCGCGGCACGGCTGCTGCTGGACGTGCTGGCCATCGACCGGCGCGGCATCCGCCGCGTCGATCTGTTCAACGTGCTCGCCCACGTCCCCGCGCGCGATGCCGAGCAGCGCCTGGTCCCGGCGCAGCGTTGGGAACGGCTCTCCCGCGACGCCGGGCTCGCTACCGATGCGGATTGGGGCGTTCGACTGGCGGACTACCAGCGCGCGATGGCGGCCGACCCGGAGCGGGAGCGCAACGCCACCGACGCCGCCGCGCTCGGCGCGTTCGTCGCCGAGCTGCGCGCCCTGCTCGGCCCTCCGGATCAGACGGCGCCGTGGTTGCACTGGGCGGACCTGTGCCACGGGCTGCTCACCCGCTGGCTCGGCGGGCACCGGCGCATCGCCCGGCTGCCCGCGGACGAGCTCGAGGCCTACGGCCAGGTCCAGGCGGCGGTCGACCGGCTGGGCCGCCTCGACGAGCTGGACGGTCATGTCACCCGGAGCGTGTTCCTCGATGCGCTCGGCGCCGAGCTGGACACGTCGCCGGGGCGCGTCGGCAGGATCGGCAGCGGCGTGCAGGTCGGTCCGCTGTCGTACGCGCTCGGCCAGTCGCTGGACCTCGTGCTCGTGCTCGGCGCGAGCGACGGCCAGCTGCCCTCGCCGCCCACCACGGATCCGCTGCTGGGGGACGCCGACCGTGCGCTCACCGACGGCGCGCTGGTCCGCTCGGAGCAACGGCTCGCCGACCAGCGCGACCAGTTCGTCGGCGCACTCGCGGCAGCGGCGCGCGCGGTCGTGCTGGTCCCGCGTGGTGACATGCGCGCCACCTCGGTGCGCCAGCCGTCGCGCTGGCTCGGCGAGCTCGCGACCGTGGCGCCGATCGGCCGGCGCAGCGTGCCCTCGTTCGCCGCCGGTCTCGCCGACGCGTCGTTCCCGGCCACGGCGACCCACCACCGCATCCGCGCGCTCACCCATCACGTACGCACTGGTGCACCGCTCGACACCCACCCACTCACCGCATCGATCCCGGCGTTGCGCGCCGGCCTCGCCACCGTGCGCGCCCGCGAGGCCTCGCGCCTCACCGAGTACGACGGCGATCTCGCCGGGATCGGGGTGGCGTCGCCGCTCGCCGACGGTTCGGCTGTCTCCCCCACCCGGCTCGAATCGTGGGCCGCCTGCCCGTACGCGTACTTCGTGCAGTACGTGCTGGGCGTCCGGCCGATCGACGAGCCCAACGCCCAGCTGCGGATCAAGCCGATGGACCAGGGCACGCTCGTCCACGAGGCGTTGGACCGGTTCCACCGCCAGGTGCTCGACGGCCAACTCCCCCAGCCGGGCCGGATCGGTTGGACCGACGCGCACCTCACCGCGCTGCTCGCCGCGTTCGAGGACGCCGCGGCAGAGCTCGCCGGTCAGGGTCGTGTCGGTCGGGTCGCCCCGTGGCAGGCCGGTCGGGTCGGGCTGCGCAACCACCTCCGCCACTGGTTGGCGGCCGACAGCCAGCGCGTCGTCGCCCGCGGCGCGACGGTCGTCCATTCCGAGTACGCGTTCGGCCCCGGTCCGCGTCAGCCGGACGCAGGGCCGGCGGCGTCGATCAAGCTGCCGAGCGGACGGGTGGCGAAGCTGCTCGGCAAGATCGACCGGATCGACCGCGGCGCCGACGGCACCTGGTACGTCGTCGACCACAAGACCGGCTCGATGCGTTCGTACAAGGACGTCAGCAGCGACGACCCCACGGCCGCCGGCCGCCGGCTGCAGCTCCCGGCCTACGCCGCGGCCACACTGCAGTTGGAGCACGCCGGTGACGACGCTGCCGATCCTGCTCGCCCTGCTGACGCCCTCGCCTCCGGCGAGGAGATCGTCCACGCCGAGTACTCGTTCGTCACCAACGACGATCAGCGGGTGCGTGGCGCCACGTTCACCCCCCAGACGTGGGCAGCGGTCGGCGCCACGCTCGAACGGATCGTCGACGGGATCGAGTCGGGATTGTTCTTCGCCATCCCGGACGGCTCGTTGTTCCGGTTCGACTGGACGCCGTGCGAGTTCTGCGACCCCGATCACCTCGGGACCACCGATCGCTTCGCCGAGCTGCTGCGCAAGACGGCCGATCCGCGTGTGCGCGCCTTCCTCGGCGGCCCCGATGCGGCAGGTTCGGACGACCCGTCCGGGAACGGCGGTGGCGATGGTTGAGCAGCTCGATCTGTTCGCCGGCCCAGCCCAGCCGCCGGACCAGGCGTCGCGCGACCGCGTCGTCCACGACCTCGACACCACGCTGTTCGTCGCGGCGGGGGCCGGGAGCGGCAAGACCACCGCGCTCGTCGGTCGCGTGGTCAACCTCGTGCTCAGCGGCGTACCGATCACGTCCATTGCGGCGATCACGTTCACCGAGAAGGCCGCCGCCGAGCTGCGCCACCGCATCCGCGCCGCGCTCTCCTCCACCCGCGGCACGCCGCAGCAGACCCAGCTCGCGCAGGCGGCGCTCCTCGACGTCGACCACGCACCGATCGGCACGCTGCACGCGTTCGCCCGCCGCTTGCTCGCCGAGTTCCCCGTGGAGTCGCAGCTCCCGCCGCGCTTCGACGTGCTCGACGAGGTCCAGAGCGCCACCGCCTACGCCGAACGCTGGGGCGACTTCCTGGAGGCGCTGCTCGACCGCCCGGACGCGGTTCGCCTGGTCGAGCTCTGCGATCACGACAACTTCAAGATCGACGTCGGCGGCCGGCGGATGGCCGACGACTTCCAGTCGAACTGGGACCTCGTCGCCGAACGGGTCGACGCGTCCGTCACGGCGCCGTTCCAGCCGGCGCTCGCCGAGGTGCTGCGACGGTGCGACGAGATCGCCGGGTTCGACGTGCCACCCGACGACAAGCAGTTCGAGATCGTCCGCGAGATCGGCGGCATCGCCGCCCGGGCGCGCGACGAGCCGACGCTCGGCGACCTCCTGCGTCATCTGGCACAGCTGACCAAGACGAAGGCGACGTGGGGCAACAAGACGAAGTGGAAGGCGCAGGGTGCGGAGCAGCTGGAACGGCTGCGCGCCGCCGAGCGCGACCTCGTCGCCCTCGCCCAGGCGCAACTGACGGCGTTCAACGAGGAGCGCCGGCTCACGCTCGGGGCGTTGCTGCGCGAGTTCACGCTCGGCGCCGTCGAGGAGCGGCGCGCCGCCGGCCGCCTGGAGTTCCACGACCTGCTCGTGTTCGCCCGCCGCCTCGTCGCCGACCACCCCGGCGTCCGTCGCGCCGTGCACGACCGCTACACGCGCTTGCTCCTCGACGAGTTCCAGGACACCGACCCGATCCAGCTCGAGCTCTCGGTGCGGATCACTGCCGATCCGGACGCTGAAGGCGACTGGTCCGAGCTGCGCCCGCTGCCGGGTCGGCTGTGCGTCGTCGGCGACGCCAAGCAGAGCATCTACCGGTTCCGCCGAGCCGACGTCGCCCAGTTCATGGCCGCGCGAGACACCATCGGTGCCGCATCGGCGACGCTGTCGGCCAACTTCCGCAGCACCCCGGCGGTGATCGACTGGGTCAACCACACGATGGCCGACCTGATCCAGCACCAGGTGGACGTGCAGCCCGCGTACGAACCGCTCGACGTCTGCCGCACCGAGGCCGCGCACCCCGGTTCGGTGACCGTCCTCGGCGCCGCCGCCCACGACGAGAAGATCGATGCCGACTCGTTGCGCGAACTGGAGGCCGCCGACGTCGCCGACGTGATCGTGCAGGCCCTCGTCGAGGGTTGGCTGGTCACCCGCAGGGTCGACGGGGTCGCCACCCTCGCCCCCTGCCAGCCGGGCGACATCGCCGTGCTGCTGCCCGCACGGACCTCGCTGCCGTTGCTCCAGCTGGCATTGGCCGCTCGCGGCGTGGCCTACCGGGCGGAGAACAGCTCGCTCGTCTACGCCGCCCCGGAGGTCAGGGCGCTGCTGCTCGCCCTGCGCGCGGCCGACGACCCGACGGATGAGCTCGCCATCGTCTCCGCGCTCCGCACCCCGCTGTTCGGCTGCAGCGACCGCCACCTGTACGAGTGGAAGGTCGGCAGCGGCCTGCGCTGGAACTGGCATCAGGACGTCCCCGAGTCGCTCGCCGACGGCCCGGTGGCCGTCGGTCTGCGCTGCCTCGGTGCGTTGGCCGCGGCGATCCCCTGGAGCACGCCGTCGCAGCTGCTGACCACGCTGATCGAGGAGCGCAGCGTGCTCGAGCTCGCGCTCGCCACCCAGCACGGCCGGGACGTGTGGCGGCGGGTCAGGTTCGTCGTCGATCAAGCACGCGCCTGGAGCGAGGCCGGCGGCCATGGCGTGCGCCACTACCTGCGGTGGACGCGGCTGCAGGGCGACGACGGCCGATTCGTCGCCGAGACGGTGCTGCCGGAGACGGACCACGACGCTGTGCGGGTGATGACGGTCCATGCCGCGAAGGGTCTCGAGTTCCCGATCACGA
>JAODBQ010000649.1 GCA_025464045.1 Ilumatobacteraceae bacterium | reverse complement strand
GAGGCTGCCAAGGCTGCCGACCGTGATCGAGTCCTGTGTGAGGCCGGAGTGCAGCTGCGGTGTGAACGTGAACGTGCCACCCATGCCCTCGTAGCCGGACACTTGCTCGAGGGCCTCCTTCACCTTCGTCGGGTCGTCGCTGCCGATCGAGTTGATCGTCTTGCCGAGGAGCGTCACGAAGTCGTACAGGCTCTGACCGGCGACGCCGAGCTCGCGGCCCTTCGCCCCGTCCAGCACGCGCACCTTCTCGAAGAAGGCGCGCTGCTTGCCGCCGAGCTTCTTCCCGGGCTCGCGGGTCCACGGCTTGAGCTGGATCGTGTAGGTCTTCGGCGTCTGCGTCGGTCCGGCTGCTTCCACCACCGGCCCGATGGCGATCCCGAGCGAGGAGCCGATGAACGTCGGGTTCCATCCCAACCCGGACAGCGCCTTGAACGCCGCCGTCATGTTCGGCAGGTTGGTCTGCCACGCGAGGAGCGTGTCGACGCCGGCGGACTTCAGGTTCTGGAGGTAGGTGGTCATGTCCGGCGTGTCGAGCGCGTACTTCTGCGCCTCGACGACGTCGAAGCCCTGGGCCTTCAGGACCTGGGTGGCGACGGCGGTGTGCTCCGCGCCGAAGGCCGTGTCCTCGGCGAGGATCCCGATCTTCTTGCCGCCCAACTGCACCGCCGCGTTCGCACAGGCGGTCGCCATCTGGACGATCGTGTAGGTGAACTGGAAGTTGTACGGGTTCTTCGACGCATCCCCGAGCGGCGTCGCGTTCGCATTCGACGAGGTGACGATCTTCAGGTCCGACGACACCGCGACCGCGGCCAGGGCAGCCGAGGTGCTGGTCGGACCGACGACGAAGTGCAGCCCCTCCTCGTTGAGCTTGCGGAACACCGCCGGTTCCTGGGCCGCGGTCGCCTGGTCGTCGAAGTCCTCCTTGACGACCTTCTTGCCGAGGATTCCGCCGCTCGCGTTGAGATCGTCCATCGCCATCTGCGCGGCGATGTACAGCGGCTGGAACGACGACGCCAATGGGCCGGTTGTGGGCAGGACCCACGCCAGCTTGAACTCCCCGTTCAGCGCCGGCGCACTTCCGGGCGCAGTGCTCGCACCGATGGTGGTGGCCGTCGAGCCACCCGTCGCGGTCGAGCCACTCGTCGTGGTCGCAGGCACCGTGGTCGCTGGCACCGTGGTCGCTGCTCCCGCGCCCGTTGTCGTCCCCGGAGCGACGGTGTCCTGCGACGAGCGCGACTTCGTGCTGCCGCACGCGGCGAGTGCGCTCGCCGCACCGACGCCGAACAAACCCTGCATGAACCTGCGCCGGGACAGCGCTCTGGGCGCGTCGAACTCACCATGCATGACTGGAATCCCCTTCTGCCGTGGCGCCGCAGTGAGCTGCGGGCCCCCCACTTCCTCGATCCGCGCCGGACGATACTCCAGGGGTGGAGTATCGTCAAGAAGTAGTCCATTGATGGATATTCCAAGGCCCGATGTTCCAGGCGTGGAGTGTCCCGATCGCCGTCCGGGCAACGGTGTTACCATCCGCCCACATGGCGAAGCGTCGGGGCCCGCTGAAGAACGATCCGGTGGTCGAGGCAACGTTCCAGTGGCAGGCGCACGGCTATCCGGGCGGAGCCCGGCTCCAGGCCTCGCTGTCCTTGTTGCGGGCCGAAGCGATCGTGCGCCAGCGCAACGCCGAGCTGCTCCGTCCGTTCGGTGTGTCGTTCGCGCATCACGAGGTCCTGATGCTGCTGTTCTTCAGCAAAGCCGGAGCACTCCCCCTCGGCAAGATCGGGGAGCGCCTGATGGTGCACCCGACGAGCGTCAGCAACGCCGTCGACGCCTTGGTCGCCCTCGGCTTCGTCGAGCGTGTCGAACACCCACTCGATCGACGCGCCCGCCTGGCCCGGATCACCCGTCGCGGACGCAACGTCGCCAAGCGCTCGGCGGTGTGCCTCTGCGAGGCCCAGTTCGGGCTCGAGGCACTGACCGAGGCCGAATCGACGACCCTGTTCCAGATCCTTCTCAAGCTGCGCGCAGCCGCGAACGACTTCGAGCAGTCAGGACCACAGCCGTCGGGCGATGTCCCAACTGGTCATGATCCGACCGAGCGCCGCTCGGCCAGACGATGACCAGAACGGCTCACCGACGCCCGGCGGCCGAACGTCCCGTTCAGAGGAGGTCGGCGAGCGCGGCTTCGAGGCGGGCGACGCGTGCTTCGAGCTCGGCGACGCGGTCGGCCATGCCGCCCGAGGATGTGCCACCCGCTGACGCGATGTGCGTGATCTCCGCCTGCTCGGCGAGGAGCTGGCGCCAGCGCTGCTCCTTCTGGCCGGGCTGGCGCTCCATCAGCTCGACGAGGTCGCGTTCGGCGAGCGTGCGCAGCGTCACGTCGACCGCCGTGGTCGAGGCGAAGTCGTGCATCCGCCCCGAACGCGCCTGCAGCTCGGCGGCCGTCTGAGGTCCACGCAGCAGCAGCAGCGCAACGACTGCGGCCTCGGCCTTGTCCAGCCCGAGCTTCTCGTCGGCCACCTGCCGGTAGCGGGTCACGCTACGACCGTGCGAGGGGTGCACGAACCGCAGCATCCCGTCGGACTTCAGCGTCGTCAACGCCGAGATCACGTCGTGTTCGGCGAGGTGCATCAGCGGGTCGCGGGCGGTGCTCTGGTTGCAGGCGCTGACGAGGGTGTTGGCGGTGAGCGGGTACTGATCCGGAACGGTGCGCTCCTTCTCCAGCAGACATCCGAGCACCCGGCCCTCGGCGATCGACAGCAGCATTCCGGCGACGATACCGAGCCCCCGCCAACACCGGGCCCGCGGAGCGGCGAGGCCCTCGCGCACCCAGCCAAGCCCGAGTGGGCGCGGAACGTGCGACATCTCGCAGGAATCGCGCCCACCCAGCCCGAGTGGGCGCGGAATCTGCGACATGTCGCAGGAATCGCGCCCACCCGGCCGCCGGGTGACGACGGCCGAGGCGCCCAGCGGACTAGGCGCAGCCGGTCTTGGGCGGGATGACGATCTTCAGGCCGGGGTAGAACGCGCTGTAACCCTTCGTGCCGGTGTTCGCGGCGTCGAGCTGGGCGACGGTGACGTCGAACTTGGCTGCCACCTTCACGCGGCTGACATCGTC
>JAODBQ010000647.1 GCA_025464045.1 Ilumatobacteraceae bacterium | reverse complement strand
AGACGACGTCGGCCAGCCAGTACCCGTCACCCGACCAGGCGAGACCCGCGAGGGCTACTCGATGGCTTCGTCGGACGTGATGTGCGCGCGCAGCTTGTTCAGGCTCGACTGCAGCAGCCGGCCGACGTGCACCTGGCTGGTGCCGACCTGCGCGGCGATCTCCGCCTGGCTCATGTGCTCGAAGAAGCGGAGGTAGATGATCTTGCGCTCGCGCCCGGGAAGCTCCTCGAGCAGCTGACGGATCGCGGCACGGTCGACCATCGTACGCAGGTCCAGATCGTTGGTCGCGAGGGCTGTCTGCACGGCGGAGGGCTGTTCGCCCGAGGGCAGATCGAGCGACGACGTGCGATACGCGGCCGACGCCTCCATCGTCTCCAGCACGACCTCGGGATCGACGCGCAGTCGCTCGCCGATCTCGTCCACCCGCGGCGCGCGACCGAGCTCCTGGGACAGCTCGTTGACCGCCGCGGTGAGCGCGCCCTTGAGGTCCTTGGCCCGGCGCGGCACGCGCACACTCCAGGTGTGATCGCGGAAGTGGCGACGGATCTCACCGACCACCGTCGGCATCGCGAACGCGAGGAAGCTGCTGCCGACCTCCGGATCGAAGCGCTCGACGGCCTTGAGCAGGCCCAGCGAGCCGACCTGGAGGAGATCGTCGTAGGGCTCGCCGCGCTCGGAGAACCGCTTCGCGGCGCGTGCCGCGATCCAGTGGAACTTGATCACCAGTTCGTCGCGCAGCGCCGGATCGCCCGTCGCGCGCAGCTGCTTGAACTTGGCCAGGTTTGCCGCGTCTTCGGCGGCGCGATCCTGGGGATCGGTCGTCATCACGGGGTCAGTGATCTGTGTGATCGGCGGCAGAGGCGATGTACGTGGCCACGATCAGCAGCTGCCCGTCGGCGTGCTGGATGGCGTGCTCCGCCGCGATCGCGGCCATCACGGTGGCGCTGAGCGCGAGCTCGGCACTGTCCACCTCGAACGACTGCGCGGCCGTGAACCCGGCGACCGCCAAACGATCCGCGCCGACCTCGAACCGGATCGTGATGTCCGGCCCGTCGCCGTGCTCGATCAGCGCGGCCATCACCTCGCTGACCACGATCTTCACATCCTCGATGTCGTCGAGGTCCATCGAGGTCATCGCCGCGAGCGAGCTGGCCGCGAGGCGCACCACGCGCGCCATCGTCGGCTCGGCCGGCACCTGCAGGACGACCGGGCCACCGAGGAGGGCCTCACCCGCGAACGTGGCCGTCATCCGGCGCCGCCCTCGATGCGGAACTGGCCCTCGGTGCCCGTGATCTCCAGCAGCCGGCGCACCGCGGCCGACGGCGAGCGCAGGACCACCTCGGTGCCACGTTCTCCCGCCCGACGACTGGCGCTGAGCAGGCTGCGCAGACCCGACGAGTCGATGAACGTCACCTCGGTGAGATCGATGATCACCGGCTGCTCGGACTCACCTTCGAGGATCGCCGCGTCCACGAGTGGTCCGCCGGCGACATCGATGTCGCCGACGGCGACGATGACGCCGTCGGCGCCGACCTGCACTTGCAGGGACTCGTTCGAGCCGGCTTCGGCCATGGGTTGCGCTCCTCCTGCATCGAAGACACGCCTCGGTCGAGGCTGTCGAGGGTTTTAGCTGATCACCCGCCGAGGTGCGGGCCCCGTTCGGGGGATTGTACTGGGGTCGTCGCCGCTCGCCAGGCTGCGCGCGAAGCGGGGAGGACCGCACGGTCCTCCCCGCTCGCAGGTCGGCGATCACATGATCGCTCGTTCAGTCCTTGCGGTGCATGTGCTCCTTGAGCGAATCGACGGCGTCCTCGACCTTGTCCTTCGCGTTCTCCGCGAAGTTCTTGACCTTGGCCCCGGCCTGATCGGCCTTGCCCTCCTGCTTCAGGTCCTTGTCGCCCGAGAGTGCTCCCGCTGCTTCCTTGACCCGACCCTTGGCATCGTCTGTTTCCGCGCTCATGCTGAGCTCCTTTCGGTGATCTGCCCTGCGGATTACCCGCCGCCACGACCTGCGAAACGCCGCCGACCGGTGGGCGCGCCCGCCCAGCGGCGCCCGCTCAGCGCCGGTTGACGGCGATCACGACGGCGACGATCAGCGCCGTGGCCAGCACGCACGTGGCCACCACCCACGGCCAGATCCGCCGGCGCGGCACGATCTCGGGCGCGACGATCATGATCGGTGACGGCGGCGCGAGGGCCATGACGGCGACCGGCGGGGTGAGCGGCGAGCCGCAGCGGAGGCAGTTCGCACTCGGCACCGGAGGGTTCTGCTCGCCACACGTCGGGCAGGCGAGGGAGACCATCGCGTCGCGACCGTCCGTGCCCGGCAGGCGGGCGAACGCACTGTCGACGTCGCTGCTTCCGGGGACGCCGGACCTCGCCCAGAACAAGGGGAAGTCGCAGGTCCCGCAGAACCACTCGGCGTGCGGGCGCAGATCGTTGCCTTGCCACAGCGAACCGCAGTTGGGGCACTCGACGCGGATGTGGCCCGGCTCGCCCTCGTCGTCGGGGAGCGCGTGGTCGAGGAACACCACCGGCGTCGGCGTCAACGTCGGCAGCATCGGCTCGTACGGCGGCAGCGGCGTCTGCACCGGCTCTGCCTGGCCACCCACTTCGGCCAGTGCCACGGGCTCGCCCGCGGGCGGGTTCAGCGGATCACCGATCGCCGGCGGCGCTGCCGGGTCGGTGTGCGGCAACGGCGTCGACGGCGCCATCGACTGCTCGAGGGCAGGCGGCGAGGCCTGGTCGCTGGCGGTTGCCTGTTCGGTGGACGTGCCGTCGCTCATGCCTGCCCTCCTCCACTCGTGCTCGGGCTCGTGATGTCCGGGTAGAGCGTGCGCCCGGCACACTCCACGACCACCTGGACGTGGGCGGGGACCGACGACAGGATCAGTTCGACCAGCTCGCCGTCGCGCAGGTGCCCCGCCGACGTGGTGCGGATCGTGACCGTCCCCGGGCCCTTCGGCGCCTCGCCCTCGCGATAGACGCCACCCTCGTCGACCACGTCGACGGCATCGCCGGTGATCGCGCCGAGCACCGCGCGCAGTGCGGCCGCCGTGCCGCGGTGGCCGATCGTCGCACCGGTGGCGTGGACGATGTGGCGCTGCTTCTGGAGCGCGAGACGACTGTCGAGCGCGGGGGCGGTCACCCACTCCCCCAAGTAGCGGACCATCTCGGGCGAGGTGACGTCGACGTCGGCGACGCGCGCGATGGAGTCCGCCGAGGCGCGCAGCGTCGTGGCCACCTCTTCGAAGATCGACAGGAACCGCACGAGGAAGTCGTCACCCTGCATCCCGAGTGGGAGCGCGCCGACGAGCCAGCCGGCGCCGTAGCCGAGCTGCTCGGACAGCCGGTGGCGGGTGGTCGCCGGCTGACCGGCGCGTGACGTGAGCTCGCGGTCGCTCATCCGCGCCGTCCGCCGCTCACTTGACCACGACCCGGTGCTTGAACCCGAGGAACAGCGAACGCGCGTCGAGGCGCAGCGCCTGGACCGATTCCCCGATCCGCTGGCCGTTGCGCAGGTCGACGGCGAACATCACCAGCTCGTCCACCGACACGACGCCGCGCACCTCGGCGACGACGGCCTGCAGGGACGCTGTGGTCAGTGGCACGTCCCACGGCCAGCCGTCGCCGTCGGGCCCACCCGTGAGCGGGCTGAGGTACCGGTACACCTCGTCGAGCACGTCCTGGCGCACGATCGTCGGCGGCCGGCCGGGCGCCGAGCGCACGAGCGCGGCGACGCTCACACCGACGTAGTACGGCGTGGTCACCTCGACCGTCGCGCCGAGCACGCGACGCTCGTCGAGGTACGCCGCGACCGTCCGGTACAACGGCTCCAGCAGGACGTAGTCGTCGATCGTCTGCGCCTCCGGCCGCTTGTCGACCTGTGGCACCACCAACACGCGGACCGGACCACCGGACTGCGTCGGGCGCAGGCAGCGGGCGCGGGCGACGCGCAACGTGGACTGCAGCGCGAGCCGCTCGTAGTCGCCCGTCGTCACCGCGCGCTGACCGGTCCGCAGCGTCATCGGGCCACGCGTCTTGACGCCGTCGTCGGTCTCCGCGTCCACGCCGCCACGCGCCGACCGCAGGTTCTCGACGCGGTCGATGTACGGGATCGTCGAGCGCAGCGCGGTGATCGTTCCCGCACCCACGTTGCCGGCAGCGCCACCACCGTGGCGGTACTCGCGCACCACCAGCAGCGCGCCGTCCGTCGGGATGGCACCGTGCTGCACGATCGAGCCGTCGGCGTAGCGGACCGCAGGACCGAACGCGATCGAGCCCTGCGCGTCGTCCCACATCACGTGCCGATCGTCCGCGGCCGACAGCGCGAAGTCGGTGACCTCGGTCCAGTCGGTGGCGCCCTCGTTCGTGATCACCTGCACGAGCTCGTTCTCCCGCCGGGGCAGGACCGGTGCCCGCTTGAGGCGGTGCTCCTGCCCGGGGATCCCGTTGCTGCGACCGACGACCTCCCCGGTGACGCGTGCGCTGTGCTCGGCGAGCACCGTGCCGCCACGGCAGGCGACGGCGAGCCGGAACAGCTCCGGCGAGGTGTGGTACGTCGGCTGCCCCGGCACGGCCTGGAGGAGGCGCAGGCGCAGCCACCACGACCGTGTGCCCTCGAGCGTGAGCGGCTCGTGGGCGTTGGGGACCATCAGCTGCACGACCCCGTTGCGGTTGATCCCGCCGGTCGTGTCGACGTGCACCTCGCACGGGATCCAGTACTCGCCGGACCACACCTCCCACAGCACGGGCGGTCGGCCGGGTTCGATGCCGACGCCGAGCGCGGTGGCGGTGACGGTCAGCTCCAGCACCTGACCCGCCAGCGACGACTCGAACCCGAGGTAGAAGCAGTCGCCCGGGGTGATCGGGTCGGACGGGAAGCAGCGCACGCGCTCGCGTTCGAAGCGCAGCTCGCTGAGCACGTCGACGAGTCCCTCCTCGCCGCGCCCCGTGAACGCCGCCTGGAGCACGGGCTGCTCGATGCGCAGGTCGGCGACGGTGGCGAACACCTCGGCCTCGTCGAGGTTGTTCGTGCCGACCTCCGTTCCGCTGAGCACGACCACCGGCTGGGCCGTCACCGCGGAGAGCCAGAACGTCAGGTCGGCCGTGGCCGCCTGCGACGGGAACGGCCGCACGCCGAGCAGGTTGAGGAACTGCGTGTACAGCTTGTCCGGCGTCTGGTTGAGCCGGAAGATGACCATCTCGCTCATCCACGCGAAGAGCTCGATCAGCGCCACGCCGGGATCGGAGACGTTGTGGTTCGTCCACTCCGGGCACAGCGAGGGGATCAGCCGCTTGGCCTCGTCGACGATGTCCTGGAACCGCCGATCGTCGAGGTTGGGAACCGGCAGACTCATCTGCTGACCGCCTTCGGTGGTGTGCGGATGAGACGCTCGGCGCAGCGCGCCGGAGCAACGTGCGTGACGACTCGTTCGCTTCGCTCGCTCATGACTCATCCTCCACTGGGGCTTCGCCCTCACCCGGGATCACGTAGAACGGGTAGACGAGGTTGCGGCGATCGTTGGTCACCTTCACGGTGTAGGAGACGGCGATGCGCACCGCTCCGGGCTCCGCCTGGTCGGGTGCCGCGTTCACCGCGGTCACCTCGATGCGCGGCTCCCAGCGCACGAGCGCCTCGCGCACCGCCTCCTCCATCAGGCCGAGTGTGGTGGCGTTGATCGACTCGAACATCAGCTCCCAGATCTTGCAGCCGAACGCGGGGCGCATCACCCGCTCCCCGGGCGCGGTGGAGAGCACGACGCGGATGCCCCGGTCGATGTCGTTGACGCCCGTCGTCGTGGCGATCGCGCCGGTGTGGTCGACCCCCATCGGGAACGCGATGCCGCGCCCGATGTAGGAAGGTTCGGTGTCCATGCTCAGTCCAGTCCCATCGGTTCGGCCGCTCAGTTCAGCTTCAACATCGAGCCCTTGATGGTGGCGATGCCATCGGCCGAGATCTGCACCATCGCGCCCTTGCCCTCGAGCTTCGCACCGCCGTCGATCGCCACCGCGTTCGTGCCCTTGAGATCGACCGTCATCCCCTCGATCTTGGCGCCGTTCTGCGCCTTCACCGCGAACGACTTGCCGCTGATCGTGATCGCGCCGTTGTCGATCTTGATCGAGGCGTCACCGGAGACGAGCTCGATCGGCTTGTCCTGCGCGGTCGTCAAGGTCAGCTTGTCCTCGCCGACGCGCATGATGCTCTTGCCGTCCGCTGTCGTCAACGCGATGAAGCGCCCGCCCGCGGCGTCGTTGTCGCCGTCGGACATCACCATCTTGTTGCCGGTGCGCGTGCGGATGCCGCGCGTCGTGACCTGACCCTTGTCGGTCACCGCTCCGAGCTGGTCGGAGTCGCTGCTGCCGAGCAGTCCGCCGATGACGTACGGCCGGCGCAGATCGCCGTGCTCGAACCCGACGAGCACCTCGTCGTTGACCTCGGGGCGCATCTCCAGGCCGCCGCGGTTGCCGCCGCCACCGAGCGTCACGACGCGTGCCCACGCGCTCTCCAGCTCCGGCATGCCCGGGAACTTGACGCGCACGCGACCCAGCTTGCCGCTCTCCTTGGAGTTCCAGATGTTGGTGACCACGCCCACCACCAGACCCACCTGTCCGAAGCCCCGCGACGCGACGTCGCTGCCCCGGCTCGACAGGCCGCTCGCTCGCCGGCCGGTCATCTTGAACCGCGTGCGGAACGGCTGGTTCGCGCCGAACACGTGATCGCACTCGGTGACGTAGTACTTGCCGGACAGGTTCGCGCCGCACTCCTGCACGTCGATCCACACACCGGGCTTGATCGACGGCTCGGCATCCGCCTCACCGGTGATCCGCATCGTCGCGGCCTGCACGTCCGCGGCGATGGCCTTCGCGCGCACGTCCGCCTCGCTCTGGTCCTGGACCACGCCGTTGGCGAGGCTGACCTTCTTGCCGAATGCGCCGACGCCCGACGAGACCACGGAACCGGAGAGCTTGGACGTCGAACCGATCTGCGTCGAGTCCGCGCTGCTCGACGTCGCGCTCCCCGCGATCGCACCCGACTTCATCCCGTTGAAGCCGCGCACGGTGATGTCCTTGGCGACGTCGGCCGCGTTCGCACGCGCCTCGAACCGGAGCAGGTTGGAGCTCCAACGCAACGTCGCCGCCGGCGCGCCCGCATCGGGCGCGGGCCGCGGGCGGAAGACGAGCTTGCGGCCGTCGACGAACCACTCGTAGCCGATGTCCTCGGCCATGAACGACAGGAACGCACGGTCGGTGACGGTCTGCAGCAGGTACTCGTGGATGATCGTCGTCGCGGTGCACTCGGCGGTGAACCCGTTGGCCGAGGCGATCGACCGGACGACGTCGGAGTACGACATGTCCAGGAACGTCTTCGGTGCGAGCGCGGCCGAGAGCCGGTGCGAGAGGTCCATCGCCTCGATCACGAACTCGTGCCGGCTGTCGGCACGTTGATCTGCCCCGAGGGCGACGACCTCCCCCTCGAACACCTTCGTCGTCGTCGAACCGTTCTCGGCTTCGACGATGAGCGCGTCGCCGATCTTCCATGCATCGCTGTCGATCTTCTCCATCGTCGGATCGGAGAAGCGGACGATCGCGGTGGACGTCTCCAGCAGCGACAGGGAGCAGCGGACGTCGACGAGGTCGGTCAGCGGTGCGACGGTGCCGGCGCGCTTGAGGCGGACGACGACGGGAAGATCGGGCACCTATCGCTCCAACTGGGGGATGTCCAAGATGGCGCCCGGACGCAACCGGAACGGATCGCTGATCCCGTTGCCACTCGCGATCGGACGCCACTTCGTGGCATCGCCGTAGTAGCGCGCCGCGATCAGCGCGAGGTTCTCCCCCGGCTGCACCTGGTGCGACGCCGACGGGTGCGGCGTGCCCGAGGTCGGGTTCTGCGCCGGCCACGTGTCGTCGGGCTCGTACTGGGTGAGGCCCATCGAGGCGCGCGCGCGCAGCGGCGTACCGTCCGCCGCGAAGTAGACGAACGTGACCGTGATCGTGTTGATCACGCAGCGGAACGAGTGGAACCCGCCCCAGTGGAACTTGACCCACGGCGGCCGGCCGTTGTTCACCGCGGCGCTGTAACCGGGCAGGGTCGTGTCGATCTTGGTGAGTCGGATCAGCTCGTTCGTGTACGACGTCACGGTCTTCCCAGTGTCGGTCGTGTCGAAGAACAGCTCGAGGCTCATCGAACCCGAGTTGCCGCCCCGGAACTCGAGGGTCGGCCCCGACTGCCCGGAGACGGTGTCGCCCTCCCAGCTCGCCGAGACCGTGACCGCCAGCTCGCCCGGGTTGAACAGGCACGCCAACCGCTTGCCGGACTCGGTCTCGAGATATGCCTTCTCGGCCATCACCACCACCCCCTGACGCGTCCACCGCGTCTCTCGAGCTCGCTGAGCACCCGCTGCTCGATCATGTCGATCAGCTCCTCGAAATCGTTGAGCATCTCCGAGGTCGTCCTGCGCTCGGCCCGCGCGGCCGGTGCGCTCGTCGCGACGATCGTCTGGGCGAGTGGCGCCGCCGCCGTCGGGATCGCCGGCGGGCCGCCAGGCGACGGCGCGGACGGTCGAGCGGGTGGCGAAGCCGGAGCCTGCCCGCTCGCGCGGTGTCCGCCGATCTGACGCTGGACCACGTCGCCGGCGGGTGGGGCGGCCACACCGGCGGCGAGGCCCGGCGCGGGATCCGCCGCCACGCGCTGGACCATCCGCGGCAGCACCGCGGCGTGCTGCACGCGCGAGATCGGATCGGGACCGGCCGCCCGAGCAGTCTCCGTGGCGCGGGCGAGGCGCCCGACGCGCATCGCCCGGTGCTCCTCGTGATCGTGGCCCGGCTCGGCGAAGAAGCGCGGCCGGCTCGGGGCGCTCGCGGCGTGGACGAGCTCGTGGGCGAGCAGCTCGACCGTCGCCGCCGAGGAGTCAGGCGCACGCTCGAGGTGAACGACGTTGCCGAGCGTGGCCGCGGGCCGCTTCACCGCGCGCAACGCCGCCCGGGAGACCCGGTCGTGGGCGATCATCACCGGCCGGCGCGCCAGCCCGCGCACGAGCGGCCGGAACCGGTCCGGCAGCGCCACGGCGCGCGCCGCGGGCGAGGCGCGGAGCACGTCGAGGAAGCGGTCCTGCATCGCCGCCGTCTGCGGATGCGTCCCCACGGCAGCGGCGACCTCCGGCGGGAGGTCCGGGCGTCGAGGCGGAGCCGTCGTCCGCTGCACCTCGCCGCCGCGGTGCGGATCCCAGGAGGCGTCGTGGCCCGACCGACGCAGATCGGTCGACGACGTGGCACCTACCGGCTCGCCGGTGCGCGCGCCGGGCCGCG
>JAODBQ010000346.1 GCA_025464045.1 Ilumatobacteraceae bacterium | reverse complement strand
GACACGGTGTCGACCGTCGCGCTCTGCGCCGATACGGCCTCGGCGTTGAGTCGGGGCACGGCGACGTCGTTGATGCGAATGCTCTTGTCGCGGTCATTGGGGGTGCGCAGGGCGGTGACGGAGACGAGCGTTCCGTCGGGGGCGAAGGTGGCTTCGACCTGCACCTCGCCCCACCGGTTCTGGAAGGCGCCGCCGTCAACCACAGCGTTGGCCCGAACCGGTGCCGAGGTCGTCGGCTGGACCCCGGGAGCCGTGGTCGAGGGCGTGGACGCCGCAGCTGGCGAGCCGATGACGTTCGCCCGGGCGAGCTGGTTGGCGCCGCTGGAGCCGATCCCGGTGAAGAAGGCGGTCAGCCCGGCCGTCGACGCCAGGCTGAGCCCGATCGCTGCGGCTCGAGCCCGGGCCGCTGGGTGGCGCCGAGTCCGGTGAGGGCCCCCGGTGGTCGAACGGTTGGATCCGGCAGCGGTAGGGGCGGCGCGGCGTTGCGCGAGCTGTTCGAGCCGTGCGGCCAGCGCCAGCTCTGCCGCGGTGGGCAGCGGGTCGGGATGCTCGTCGGACATGCCTTCAGTCAGCCAGGCCGGGCTCAGAGCACTGTGGGTCTCACCTGGGCGCCGGCTGTGAACCGCCGGAGGCCGTGCTGCGGCGTCGCACCAAGACATCGAAGGCTCGTACGCCTAGCGCGTAGCTCGCGGTCGCGGCGATGGCGACGAGGCCGATCTTGAACGCGGCGGAGGGGGCGTCGGTGCCCATCTGGTAGCCGTGGATGAGTGCGAGCACGACGCCGGCGACGGAGCTCACGTGGATCGTTCGCCAGAGCCGGGGACGCCGGAGGCGGCGCGGCCAGGTGGTGAGCACGGCTCCAGCGATGGCATAGGTGGCGAGGACACCCCAGGCGAGCGGGCCACGGCTGGTGCTCGCCACCCCCGGGATGAGCACGTCGAGGACACCGACACCGAAGTCCGCATCGAAGACCGAAGCCGCGACGTGCACCGCCACGGCGACGAGGGTGAGACCGCCGAGGCCGTTGTGCAGGTCCAGCCACCACGCCGGGCGGATCCGTCGTCCCGTCTCGCGGGCCGAGAAGAGGGACCCGGTCACGAGGGTGACGGCAACGAGGATGCCGGCCACGATCCCCGAGGACCGCGTGAGGGCGGCGACGAAGTTGCTCACGGTCCCTCCCCGGCGGGGGCCTGACCCGACTCGGCCCCGACGGTCGGGATGCGCACGACGACCCGCAGCCCCGCCCCGGGTGGGCTGTCGATCACGATGGTGCCGCCATGGGCATCGACGATGGCGGCGACGATGGACAACCCGAGCCCGGCGCCGCCCGAGCTGCGGGCCCGTGATGCATCGGCGCGAAAGAACCGCTCGGTCATCGACGTGAGGTCGGCGGGGGCCACCCCGGGGCCTTCGTCGGTCACCGTCAGGACTGCCTGGCTGCCCTCGCGGCGAAGCTCGACCTGGCAGGCGGTGCGCTCGGGGGTGTGGGTGCGAACGTTGGCGAGCAGGTTGTCGAGGACCTGGCGCAATCGTCCGCTGTCGCCGTTGACGACGACCACGTCGTCCACTCGCACCGTGATGTGACGGTCGGGCGCGACGGTGCGCGCTGCGTGCACGGCCTCGACGGCGATGTCGACGAGGTCCACCTCTGCCATCGAGGTCGGGCGGTGCTCGTCGAGCTCAGCGAGGAGCAGGAGGTCGTCGACCAGCTGCGCCATGCGCGCCGTCTCCGAGCGGATGCCGGTCATGGCCCGCTCGAGGTCCTCCGGATGGTTCCTCGCGCCGCGCTCGAACAGCTCGGCGTAGGCGGCGGTCGCGGCGAGAGGTGTTCGGAGCTCGTGCGAGGCATCGCCGACGAAGCGCCGCATCCGCGCCTCCGAGACACGAAGCTCGTCGACGAGCTCCTCACGTTGCCGGAACGCGCCGTCGAGCCGTTCGAGCATCGTGTTGATCGTGCCGGCGAGGCGGCCGACCTCTGTCTGCGGGGCCTCCCCCGGGACCCGTCGGTCGAGGTCCGACTCGGTGATGTCGGCTGTGGCGCGCTCCATGGCGGAAAGGGGGGCAAGTCCGAGCCGGACGAACCATGCGCCGATGACAGCGGCGGCGGCAAGGGCGGCGAGGGTGCCCCCGACGAGGACGGCGATCATCCGCTTGCGCGTCTGTTCGACGTGGTCGAGCGGTTGGCCGATGACGAGGACGCCGCCGTTGCTCTGGCGGGAGACCCGCACCCGGAGTGCTTCATCGGACCCGCGGATCCGGATCGTTCCGAAGACCGCTTCGTCGTCTCCCGGGCCCGGCTTCGGTTCGAGGTCGTCGGCGGCGGGCTGCAGGGCAGGCGAGCCAGCCCGTCGCAACGCGACGGCGACGGTCACGGTGCCGCGCGCGTCGCGGACCTCCACGTAGCTGGCGGGCGCGACGTCGCGTATGGCCTGCTCGGCTCGGGCGGCGGGCTCCGATGCGGCCCGCTCGATCGGCGGATGCGATCGTTCGAGATCGGCGTCGACCTGGTCGAGCTGCGCACGGGTGACCAACGTGTAGGTCGCGATGTCGACGATGACGAGCGCGATGAGCGCCGCGAACAGCACCGCGGCGAGGAGGCGGACGCGGAGCGACACCGGATCAGCCCGCGGGCTGGTCGCGCAGCACGTAGCCGACGAGGCGGACCGTGTGGATGAGCGGGCCGCCGTGCTCGCCCAGCTTGCGGCGCAGGTACGAGACGTAGGTCTCGAGGATGTTGGAGTCGCCGTCGAAGTCGTACTGCCAGACGTGCTCGAGGATCTGCGACTTGGAGAGCACCCGGCCGGGGTTCAACAGGAAGAGGTGCAGCAACCGGAACTCGGTGGCGGTGAGCGGGATGGGCGCGCCGGCGCGCCAGACGAGGTGTGCGTCCACGTCCATCGTGACGTCGGCGAACCCCAACACGGTCGGCGTCCCCGCGCTCGCGGCTGTGGAGGTGCGGCGCAGGATGGCGCGGACGCGCATCACGATCTCCGCCAGCGAGAACGGCTTCGCGACGTAGTCGTCGGCGCCGAGGTCGAACGCTCTCGCCTTGTCGTCGAGGGCGGTCTTGGCGGTCAGGAACAGGATCGGCGTGGCGATCCCCTCATCACGCATCCGGCGCGCCACCTCGAAGCCGTCGAGGTCGGGGAGCATCACGTCGAGGACGACCAGGTCGA
>JAODBQ010000610.1 GCA_025464045.1 Ilumatobacteraceae bacterium | reverse complement strand
TCGCGCACGAGCAGATGCTGCACTGCGGCGACGTCACCGTCGACGTGGCCGCCCGCGTCGTGATCATCGACGGCACGGAGGTCGATGGCTTCACCCGTCGACAGTTCGATCTGCTCGTCGCGTTCATGCGCAACGAGGGCCGCCTGCTCACGTACGCGACGCTGATCGGCGTGGTGTGGGGCGTTGAGGTGGACGGCGACCACCACTGGCCGTCGTTGCGGACCGCGATCAGCCGCGTCCGACGCACGTTGGGCGACGGTGCCGACCGCCCGATCGTGCTCACCGAGAAGCACGTCGGCTACCGGCTCGTGCTGCCGGGGCAAGGCTGAGCCCGCCTCGTCGATCTACCGCTGCCGCGTCGACCGCGACCCGCCCGCCGGCACGCCTACCGCCCCAACGGCACCACGATCCGCTCGTCGATCGGCCCGACCGCGGCGCGCACCAGCTCGTGGAACACGCCGACGCCCTCTTCCCACTTCGGGCTGAGGTATCCCGTCTGGTAGCGGCCGGCGTCGAGGTTGCGCTGCACGTGCTCGCACACCCGCACGTCCTCGTCGGCGACCTCCTCGCTGAACTTGACGATCGCCTCCACGTCGGTGGCGTCGTCGGCGAAGAAGTACTCGAAGATCAGCTCGCTGTGGCTGTAGCCGCGCGGCAGCCAGCGCTCGACCGCGAACCCACCGGGGAACACGTCGAACGCGAACGTCGGCCAGAACCAGCCGAACACGCCGAACGTGCTCTCGTCCCGCGGCGGCATCACGTGGATGTTCCAGCGCGGATCACCCTTGATGATCACCTTGTAGTTCAACGCGTCCGCATCGCGGCTCATCGCCGGATGCACGGTGGGCAGGTGGTAGCCCTCCATGAAGTTGTCGCCGTACGTCTTCCAGTTGCACTTGACGAGGCGGCTGCTGCGGCTGTGGAAGCGGTAGTCCTCCAACGGATACGCCTCCACCTCCTTCGGGAACTCGCCGAGCCACTCGTGCAGCGGGGCGATCTCGGCGTTGAGGCAGACGAAGACCATCCCCCGCCACGAGTCGACCTGGATCGGGGTGAGGTCCATGTCCTCCGGCGGCGGTCCGCCGAAGTCGCGAGCGTTGATCAGCGAGCCCTGGCTGTTGAACGCCCAGCCGTGGTAGCGACAGACGAGGTTGGCCTGGCAGCCCTCCCCGTCCCACACGATGGGCCCGGCCCGGTGGGGGCAGAGGTTGTAGAAGCCCTTCAAGCTGCCGTCGTCGCTGCGGCGCACGAAGATCGGCCAGCCAGCGACGTTCTCCGCGACGTAGTCGCCGTTGCGGCGCAGCTGGTGGTCGTAGGCGACGTGGACCCACGTCGAACCGAAGATGGGCCACCGCTCCTTCTCGAACACGGCGGGATCGGTGTACCAGCGGGCCGGCAGGGTTTCGACGAGTTCCACTCCGTGCGAGCCTATGGGCCGGGGCATCGCCCTGTTCATCACGGCTCCGGCGGCACGGGCGGCGGGGGGAGCTGCAGCGTGCTCAGGTTCTGCATCGCCATCAGGTCCTTCATCTGCTTGTCCATCCCGTCGGGCGAGCCGTCGAGGAACAGCACGTTGCCCTTGCCGTTCTCCGCCATGTGTCGGATCGTCTCGGTCCACATCGAGAACAGGATCAGCGACGAGCTGGCGTGATTGTCCTCCAGCTCCTTGGCCGCCTGGGCGAGACCGCGGGACACCTCCTCGCGGAACAGGGCGACGCCCTGGCCACGCAGCTGCGACGCGGTGCGCTCCGCCTCCGCGGCGATCCGGATGGCGGTCCCTTCCGCCTCGGCCTGCTTGGTCTTGCGGATCAACAGCGCGTCACCCTCGTTGGTGGCTGCCGCCTTGAGGTTGTTGCTCGCCACGACCTGTGCCATCGAGGTCGTGATCGCCTGGTCGAAGGTGATGTCGTTGAGCTGGAGGTCCATCAGGTGGTAGCCCCAGCCCTCGAGGGTCACGTCGAGGTTCTCCTTGACCTCCTTGACGATCTCGCCGCGCAGCCCGAGGATCTCGGCCTGTCTCATCGTCGCCACGAAACCGCGGGTGCTGCCCTCCACCGACCGCACCAGCGCGGTGAGGAAGTCCTTCTCCGTCACGAACTTGAAGGCGACGTTCTTGATCGTCTCCTCGCCCTCGTTGAGGACGCTGTAGACCATCATCGCCGTGAAGTAGACGTTGGCCTGGTCCTGCGTGATCGCCTGGAACTGCAGCTCGATCGCGCGGTTCTGGACACTGATCCGCCGGTAGATCTTCTCGACGAACGGCGTGACCACGCTCAAGCCCGGTCGCAGCGCGCGCTTGTACTTGCCGAACACGGTGGTCACCGCCACCGTGCCCTGGTTCACCTGCCGCAGCCCGGTGAGGATCACCAGCAGCAGGATGGCGCCGACGACGATCGCCAGCACGGCACCTGTTCCGAGAGCAACCATTCGCTGTCCCTTCGCTCGACCGTCCGCTCACCGGTCCCTCGCCGATGCTATTCGAGGAACTCGATCACGTCGGGGAGCGCCTGCGCATCCTGGTAGATGAACAGGTGCCCACCCTGGTAGCGGCGCAGCTCGGAACCGGCGACGACCCGGTGGATCGCCTCGCTGTTGGCGGGCGGGGCGACGCCGTCGAACTCGCCGCAGGCGATCAGCGTCGGACAGGCGATCCCGCCGAGCCGGTCCCAGACGTCGTGCAGGCGGCGGGCCTCGAGCTGCATCGCTTCGCCGCGGCGCTGCTCGGCCGTGCGTGCCGCGGCCGCCCGAGCCACGGCGTTGGCGGCGATGGCACGGTCGAGCGCGTGCGTGGCCAACCAGTCCGGATCGAAGCGCGAATCGAGGTTGTGCAGCGCGATCGCGGTGCGCTCCTCCGGCGGGAGTGCGGCCAGCTCGTGCAACGGGTACGACGAACCGCCGATGCCGCCCGAGGACGTGCACACCAGCGCGAGCCGCGTCACCCGCGCCGGGAACGTCACCGCGAACTCCTGGGCCACCATCCCGCCGAAGCTGATCCCGAACACGCGGGTGGTCGGCCAGCCGACGTGATCGAGCAGCGCTGCCGCGTCACGCGCGTAGTCGGCCATCGTCGGCAGGTGCACCGGCACGGTCGTGCGCCCGAGCCCGCGCTGGTCGTGGACGAGCACCTGGAAGTGCGCGGCGAACGCGTCGACGAGCGGGCGCGCGGCCTCGATCGACGAGCCGGAGCCGTTGAACATCAGCAGCCGTGGACCGGCGCCGACGATCTCGTAGTGCAGCTCGATGTCTGCGAGCGTCAGGGTCGCCACGTCGTCACCACCGTTGTGCCTCCTTCGTCACCGTCGCCTGCCTTCGTCACCGTCGCCTGCCTTCGTCAGAGGTTGGTCTCGTCGGCGGGCACGTCCGGCAACGGCGGGGCACCGGCCGTGTCGTCCGGCGTGGCGAGCGAGTCGAGGCCGATGGTGTAGGACGTCATCGACAGCGAGCCGCCGAAGTAGCCCTCGGTGAACACGTCGGCCGTCTCGCCAGACGCCGCGGCGAGACCGGCGAGGTAGAGCACCGGGATGTAGTGGTCCGGGGTCGGCGCGGCCAGGTCGAAGTCGTGGTGGTGCCCGAGGGCGAGCATCGCCTGCGGGTCGCTGACGAGCGCGTCGCGGACCGCGTCGTCGAACCGGTGCGCCCACGGCTCCCCCGTCTCGCCGGCGCCGAAGTCGACGCGTCCGAGGTTGTGCACGACGTTCCCGCTGCCGATCACGAGCACACCCCGATCACGCAGGGGGGCCAGCGCCCGCCCGAGGTCGAAGTGGTACGACAGCGGCTTCATCGCGTTGATCGCCAGCTGCACCACGGGCACGTCGGCGTCCGGGAAGATGTGGGTCAGCACGCTCCAGGTGCCGTGATCGAGACCCCAGCTGTCGTCGTCGGTGCCGATCCACGTCGGCTGCACGACCTCGGCGATCTCCGCCGCCATCTCCGGAGCGCCGGGGGCGGGGTACTGGAACTCGAACAGGGCGCGGGGGAACCCGTAGAAGTCGTGGATCGTGCGCGGCGTGGCCATCGCAGTGACCGCGCTGGCATTGATGTACCAGTGTGCGGAGACCACGACCACCGCTCGCGGCGTGGGCACCGCGGCGCCGAACGCCCGCCACGCCTCGGTGTACCTGTTGTGGTCGAGTGCGTTCAGCGGATTGCCGTGACCGATGAACGCAGCGGGCATCATCTCCAGGATCGTAGAGCCGGTCGCTCACCACGGCACCGTCCGACGGCCCCGGAACAGGCGCAGGTCAGCGCAGCCGCACCGACCGGTCGCGCGGCGGCGCTGGCCAGTGGTCCGGGTGGAGGAGCCCGGCGAGCAGCTCCACCCCGTCGACGAGCCGCGGGCCCGGACGAACGATGTAGGCGTTGGCGTCCACGGCCCACACCTCGGCCGCCGGCGGCAGGAGGTGGAGCACCTCGGCCGCCTGCTTCGCCGCGCCTGCCGTGTCGAAGCCGCAGGGCGCGACGACGACCACCTGCGGGTGGGCAGCGCCGATCGCAGCCCAGTCGGTGGGGTGCGAACGCGCTCCGGGTTCACACAGCACCGCATCGCCGCCGGCCGCGTGGACGAGCTCGGGCACCCAATGGCCGGCGACGAACGGCGGGGCGCTCCACTCCAGCACGAACACCCGCCGGCGCGGCGCCGAGGCGACCGCGGAACGGACGTCGTCCAGGCGACGGCGCAGGCGAGCGGTGAGTGCCGCGGCCGGACCGGACGAACGCGTGGCCGCGCCGATGCGCTCGATCGAGTCGAGCACGTCGTCGAGCGTGTGCGGATCGAGCGTGATGACGTCGGCGCGACAACCGATCGCCGCGAGGGCGTCGTCGACCTGCCCGGCCGGCAGCGCGCAGACGCGGCACAGGTCCTGGGTGAGGATCATGTCGGGGTCGATGGCGCGGACACGTTCGGCGTCCAGCGTGTACAGCTGCTCGCCGGCAGCGACACGCGCACGGACCAGCTCGTCGATCTGCAGCGGACCGAGCCCGTTGGTCTCGAGCCCACCGACCACGATGCTCGCCGACGAGCGTGCCTCCAGCGGGTAGTCGCACTCGAACGTCACGCCGGCGAGCTGGTCGCCCATCCCGAGGGCGTGGACGATCTCCGTCGCCGACGGGAGCAGCGAGACGATCTTCACGCCAGGAACCTACGCCAGGAACCGGCGCGGTCGACGAGCACGGACCGCTTGACAGGATGCCACAACCGGAGGAATATTCGAAGTATTGACTTGCTTTAATGGGTGACGGTTACAGCGCCGACGAGGAGGACCAACGATGGACGAGCACACCGCACGAACAGGTGGGCAGGTCGCCGTGATCACCGGTGGTTCACGAGGCTTCGGCTTCGAACTGGCACGGTCGTTGGCGGCCGACGGATGGCAGGTCGTGATCGACGGCCGGGACGCAGACGCGGCGCACGCCGCCGCAGTCGAGCTCGGGGTCTCGGTCCACGCCGTGCCGGGCGACGTGACCGACGCCGCGCATCGCGCCGAACTGCTGCAGGTGGCCGAGGGCCTGGGCGAGCTGACGTTGCTGGTGAACAACGCCAGCGCGCTCGGCCCGTCGCCACAACCTCCGCTCGCGGACTACCCGCTGGAGGTCGCCCGCGAGGTGTACGACGTCAACGTGATCGCCCCGATCGGGCTGATCCAGGCGGCGTTGCCGGCACTGCGGCGCAACCACGGGACGATCGTCGACGTCACGTCGGACGCCGCCGTCGAGGGCTACGCCGGGTGGGGCGGCTACGGGTCGTCGAAGGCCGCGCTCGAGCAGGTCTCGAACGTGCTCGCGGTCGAGGAGCCCGACGTCCGCGTCTACTGGTTCGACCCGGGCGACATGCGCACCCAGATGCACCAGGAGGCGTTTCCCGGAGAGGACATCTCTGACCGGGCGCTGCCGGCGACCGTGGTCCCAGCGCTGCGGCGCCTGCTCGACGCGTCGCCGCCGAGTGGCCGCTGGCGAGCGGCGACGCTGCTCGCCGAGGTCGCGTCGTGAACGCCGTGGCCACGCAACGGTTGTCGTTCGACCTCCCGCCGGCGCTCGAAGCCGGCGAACCGCCCGAGGCCCGCGGTCTCACCCGCGACGGCGTGCGGATGCTCGTCGCCGAGCGCGGCTCGGGACGGATCACGCACTCCACGTTCGTGCTGCTGCCCACGTTCCTCGACCCCGGCGATCTCGTGGTGGTGAACACGTCCGGGGTGCTCCCAGCGGCGGTGCCGGCTGCGGCGCCGGACGGCTCGGCGCTGGTCGTCCACTTCTCCACCCGTCTCGACGACGGTCGCTGGGTGGTCGAGCTGCGACAGCCGTCCGAGCACACGACCCGGCGCTGGTCCGACGCGATCGTGCCGCTCGACCTGACGCTCGGCGAAGGCGCCGCGGTCCACCTGGACTCGCGCTTCGCAGGAAGCGCGCGGCTGTGGATCGCGACGGTGCAGCTCCCGCAACCCGTGTTCACGTGGCTCGCCGGCCACGGTCAACCGATCCGCTACGGCTACGTCGAGCGGCCGTGGCCGATCGCGATGTACCAGAACGTCTACGCCACCGAGCCAGGGAGCGCCGAGATGCCGAGCGCCGGACGGCCGTTCACCGCCGACGTGATCATGCGCCTCGTCGCGAAGGGCGTCGACGTCGCCCCGCTGGTGCTGCACACCGGCGTCGCCTCGCTGGAGGCGAACGAGCTCCCCTACCCCGAACGCGTGAAGGTGCCGATGGCGACCGCCGAACGGGTGAACGCCACGCGAGCCCGTGGTGGCCGGGTGATCGCCGTCGGCACCACCGTGGTGCGTGCCCTCGAGACCGCCGGTGCATCCGGTTTCGTCCAGCCGTTCGACGGCTGGACCGACGTGGTGATCACCCCGGACCGCGGCGTGCGCGTCGTCGACGGTCTCCTCACCGGCTGGCACGAACCGGAGGCCTCGCACCTGATGATGCTGGAGGCGATCGCCGGCCGCGCCTCGCTCGAGCAGGCTTATGCGGCGAGCCTTGCCGAGGGCTACCTGTGGCACGAGTTCGGCGACGAACACCTCATCCTCCCCTGACCACAGCCCGCTCGAGCGAGGTAGGCCAGGTGGGCGCGTTGTGAGCCACATCACGCACGAACCGCGCCCAGCCTGGCAGCGGCCGGGCGAGTGGGCGCGTTGTGAGCCACATCACGCACAACACGCGCCCACCCCGGCAACGGCCGGACGAGTGGGCGCGAGATGCGCCACATCACGCACAACACGCGCCCACCCCGGCAGCGGCCGGACGAGTGGGCGCGAGATGCGCCACATCACGC
>JAODBQ010000584.1 GCA_025464045.1 Ilumatobacteraceae bacterium | reverse complement strand
CTGGCAGGACCGGGACGCCGAGGGGAGGACGCTGCGCCGCTCCCTCGGGGTGGGCAGCCTCGGCGGCGCCACCCTCGACAACGAGGAGAACTACCTCCTCAAGAAGCTCCTCACCGCGCTCGGCTTCCTGCAGGTCGAGAACCAAGCGCGCATTTGACACTCGTCGACGGTGCCCGGTCTGGGCACCTCCCTCGGCCGCGGCGGTGCCACCACGTTCCAGCAGGACCTGCAGCACGCCGACGTCATCGTGATCCAGGGTTCGAACATGGCCGAGTGCCATCCGGTCGGGTTCCAATGGGTCGTGGAGGCACAGCGCCGTGGGGCGAAGGTGATCCACGTCGACCCGCGGTTCACGCGCACGAGCGCCCTCGCCGACCAGTACGTGGCACTGCGGCCGGGTTCCGACATCGCCTTCCTCGGGGGGATCGTCAACCACATCCTCACGAACGAGCTCGACTTCCGCGAGTACGTGCTGGCCTACACGAACGCGTCGACGATCGTCAGTGAGGACTTCGTCGACACCGAAGACCTCGACGGGCTGTTCTCCGGCTGGGACCCGACGACGGCGACGTACGACCCGACCTCGTGGCAGTACGCGGGACACGAGGTGAGCGCATCTGGCGGCCAGCGCACCGGGGCGGCCAGCAGCGAGAAGTCGGGCGCGGCCGGTGGCACGGTCGGGACCGCGGCACCCGTGCGGACCGATTCGACGTTGCAGGATCCGCACTGCGTCTACCAGCTGCTGCGCAAGCACTTCCAGCGGTACACGGCAGAGGTGGTCGCCGAGGTGTGCGGCGTGCCGCCGGAGCAGTTCCGCACGGTGTGCGACACGCTGTGTGCGGCGTCGGGCAGGGAGCGCACCGCGGCGTTCTGCTACGCCGTCGGCTGGACGCAGCACACGGTCGGCGTCCAGTACATCCGCACGGCGACGATCGTGCAGCTGCTCCTCGGCAACATCGGTCGGCCGGGTGGCGGGATCCTGGCGTTGCGCGGCCACGCCAGCATCCAGGGCTCGACCGACATCCCCACCCTGTACGACCTCCTCCCCGGCTACCTGCCGATGCCGCACGCGGACCACAGCGGCAGCTTCCGCGAGTACGTCGAGACCGACACGTCGCACACCGGCTACTGGGCGAACTTCAACGACTACGCGGCCAGCCTGCTCAAGGCGTGGTGGGGCGACGCGGCGAGCTCGGACAACGACTTCTGCTTCGACTACCTGCCGCGCCTGACGGGCGACCACTCGGTGTTCCAGCACATGCTCGGGATGCTCGACGGCACCGTGCACGGCTACTTCCTGTTGGGCGAGAACCCGGCCGTCGGCTCACCGGCGTCCAAGACGCAACGACTCGCGCTGTCGAAGCTCGACTGGCTGGTCGTGCGCGACCTCGCCGAGATCGAGAGCGCGTCGTTCTGGTACGACTCGCCGGAGGTCGAATCCGGCGAGATCTCGGCGGACACGTGTGCGACTGAGGTGTTCCTGCTCCCGGCGGCATCGCACGTGGAGAAGGCCGGCACCTTCACCAACACCCAACGGTTGCTGCAGTGGCGCGAGCAGGCCGTCGAGCCGAAGGGCGACTGCCGCTCGGAGCTGTGGTTCGCCTACCACCTCGGCCGCAAGATCCGGGAACGGCTCGCCGGATCGGCGCGGGAACGGGATCGCCCCGTGCTCGACCTGACGTGGGACTACCCGACGGTCGGCGAGCACGACGACCCGGATCCCGAAGCCGTGCTGCGCGAGATCAACGGCTGGGACGCGCGCGGCAAGCTGCTGTCCTCGTTCACCGAGCTCAAGAGCGACGGTTCGACGAGCTGTGGGTGCTGGATCTACAGCGGGTGCTACGCCGACGGTGTCAACCAGACCGCACGGCGCACACCGGCGAGCGAGCAGGACTGGGTCGCCGCCGAATGGGGCTGGGCCTGGCCGTCGAACCGCCGGATCCTCTACAACCGCGCCTCGGCGGACCCGGACGGCAAGCCGTGGTCCGCGCGCAAGGCGTACGTCTGGTGGGACGCAGACGCGGCCGCGTGGACGGGGCACGACGTGCCGGACTTCCCCGTCGACACTGCGCCCGACTACGCGCCTCCTCCCGATGCCAGGGGGGTCGCGGCGCTCAGCGGCACGGACGCGTTCATCATGCAGGACGACGGCAAGGCTTGGCTGTACGTCCCGACGGGCCTGCGCGACGGCCCACTGCCGACGCACTACGAGCCGCAGGAATCACCGATGCGCAACCCGCTGTACGCCCAGCAGTCCAACCCGGCGCGCCAGCAGGCCGGCGGCCGCTACGTGCCGCTCAACCCGACCGCGGGCGAGCCGGGCGCCGACGAGTTCCCGTTCGTCGTCACCACCTACCGGCTGACCGAGCACCACACGGCGGGCGCGATGAGCCGCAACGTCCCCCACCTCGCCGAGCTCCAGCCGGAGATGTTCTGCGAGGTCGGTCCGGCGCTGGCGCTCGCTCGCGGCCTCGAGCACGGGGGGTGGGCGACGATCAGCACGAGCCGGGGCGAGATCGAGGCACGCGTGATGGTCACCGCGCGGATCGCCCCGCTGCACGTCGGCGGGCGCGTCGTCGAGCAGGTCGGCCTCCCCTACCACTGGGGCTACCGCGGGTTGTCGACGGGCGACTCCGCCAACGACCTGCTCCACCTCGCGCTCGACCCCAACGTGCACATCGAAGAGGCCAAGGCCGCGACGTGCGACATCCGCCCCGGTCGACGCCGGCGCGCCGCAGGATCGCAGAGGGGACGGACGTGATGGGGTTGCGCACGAGCGCAGATCGGGTTGCCGAGACGTGGTCGACCGCGACGCGGCCGCGGGTGGGGTTCTTCACCGACACCAGCATCTGCATCGGCTGCAAGGCCTGCGAGGTCGCCTGCAAGGAGTGGAACGACGTGCCCGAGCAGCCGACCAGCTTCACGGGCCACTCCTACGACAACACGGGTGCGCTGGGCGCGAACGCGTGGCGCCACGTCGCGTTCATCGAGCAGCGCGTCGAGGCGACCGCGGAGGGCGCCGCAGACGGGCTGCGCTGGTTGATGAGCTCGGACGTGTGCAAGCACTGCACCACGGCCGCCTGCCTTGACGTCTGCCCGACCGGCTCGCTGTTCCGCACCGAGTTCGGCACCGTCGTCGTGCAGCAGGACATCTGCAACGGCTGCGGGTACTGCATCCCGGCGTGTCCGTTCGGTGTGATCGATCGCCGCGAGGAGGACGGTCGGGTGTGGAAGTGCACCCTCTGCTACGACCGGTTGAAGGCCGACCTGACGCCGGCGTGCGCGCAGGCCTGCCCGACGCAGTCGATCCAGTTCGGTCCGCTCGACGAGCTCCGCGATCGCGCCGCCGTTCGGGTCCAGGATCTGCACGCGTCTGGCGAGACGACGGCACGCCTCTTCGGTGCCGACCCGAACGACGGGGTCGACGGCGAGGGTGCGTTCTTCCTGCTGCTCTACGA
>JAODBQ010000568.1 GCA_025464045.1 Ilumatobacteraceae bacterium | reverse complement strand
CGCGGCGGAGAGATCGAGAACGAGCACACCTTCGAGCGCCGACGCCGTCATGGCGCGAAGTAAAGCACCGCCGACAAGCGCCGACCCATGCGGAGCTCCCGCCCCCGCCTCTCGGCTGAGCTGAGTGGGCGCGGATCCTGCGCGATGGCGCAGGAATCGCGCCCACTCGGTGGGCGGACGGGCAGGCTGGGGCTGGAGGTGCGCGCTGATCTGCGGGGGGCGGGCGCTCGGCCAGTACGGTCGGTCGGGTGCCACAGGTGTTGGAAGGTGTACGGGTCGTCGACGTCACGACGGGCCCTGTCGGGGGAATGGCCACGATGGTCCTCGCGGACTACGGGGCGGACGTCGTCAAGATCGAGGCGCCGGGCGGTGACCGGTTCCGATCGCTCGCCGGGTCGCCGCTGTGGCTGCGCGGCAAGCGCAGCGTCGTCGCCGATCTCACGACGGATGCCGGCCTCGCCGATCTCCACCGCCTGGTCTCGACGGCGGACGTGCTCGCCGTGTCCGGTCCGCCGTCGCGCGCCCGTCGGTGGGGGATCGACGCCGACGCCGCGATCGCGCTGCGACCTGACCTCGTCCACTGCTCGATCACCGGTTGGGGGCCGACGGGACCGCTCGCCGAGGTGCCTGGCTACGAAGCCGCGGTGACCGCGCGCAGCGGGCGGATGCTGGCGTTCGAACGACAGCTGCGCCGCGGCGGTCCGGTGTTCACGGCGGTGCCGGTGGCCGGGCACGTGGCCGCGTTCGGCGCAGTGCAGGGCATCGTCGCCGGGCTGCTCGCGCGCGCCCGCGGCGGTGGCGCGCAGCGGGTGGAGACGAGCCTGCTGCAGGGTGTCCTGCCGTTCGACCTCGTCGAGCTGCTGCTCGTCGAGATGGCCGAGCGCAGCGGCGTCGAGGCACCGAACATCCTCGCCGCGGGGGGCGACATGCCGACGCTCAACTACCACCCGGTGCGCACCAAGGACGGCCGCTGGATCCAGTGCGGCAACCTCCTCGAGCACCTGATGATGGCGTTCCTCGACGCGACCGACCTCCTCGGCGAGCTCCTCGTCGACGAGCGGTTCACCGAACCGATGGGGACGTGGGACGAGGCCACCGTCGACGAGGCGCGCAACCGGATCCTCGTGCGCATGCAGGAGCGGACGGCCGACGAGTGGATGGAGGTGTTCCGCAGCAACGGCAACGTCGCCGCGGAGGTCTTCGTGACAACCACCCAGGGGCTCGATCACCCCGACGTCGTCGGCAACGGCGACATCGTCACGATCGACGATCCGGTCCACGGGCCGGTGCGCACGGTTGGCCCGATCGCCGAGCTGACCGCCACGCCCGCGGTCGTCGGACCGGGTGCGCCGGCGCTCGGTGCGCACACCGCCGAGGTGCTCGGCGAGCAGCGGGACAACCCGGTCGTCCCCACTCGATCCGGCGCACCAACCGCTGGACGACCGCTCGAGGGCATCACCGTGGTGGAGTTCGCGACGATCATCGCCGCGCCCCTGGCGACGTCGATGCTCGCCGACCTCGGCGCCCGCGTGATCAAGGTGGAGCCGATCGACGGCGATCCCTATCGGCACCTCATCGCCGGCGGGACCCCAGTGGCGAAGACGACGGCGGGGAAGTCGTCGATCTGCATCGACCTGAAGACCGCGGCCGGTCGGCAGATCGCGCGTGACCTCGCCCGCCGCGCGGACGTCGTCGTGCACAACGCCCGGCCCGGCGTCCCGGAGCGCCTGGGCCTCGGCGAGGAGGAGCTCCGCGCCGACAACCCCGGCCTGATCTGGGTGTCGCTCACCGGGTACGGCCGGCGCAGCCCGGGAGCGAAGCGTCCGGCCACGCATCCGTGCGCCGGCGCGGCCACCGGCGGTGCCGGGTACCAGTCGGGGGCCGCGGTCACCGCGCCGTGCGAGACGCTGGACGACGTGCGCGAGATGTCCCGTCAGCTCGTGCGCGCCAACGAGTCGAACCCTGACCCCAACACGGCCGTCGTCCTCGCCGCTGCCGTCGTCCTCGCGCTGCTCGGCCGCGAGCGGTTCGGCGTGGGACAGGCGGTCTACGCGAACATGCTCACCGCCAACCTCTACGCGAACGCGGACGACGCGCTGCAGTACGCGGGCAAGCCGGACCGGCCGACCTGCGACGACGAGCTGCTCGGGCCATCGGCGGGCTACCGGTTGTACCGCACGGCAGACGGTTGGCTGCTCCTCGCCGTCACCACCGACGATGAGTGGCGGCGCTGCTGGACCGCGATCGATCGCGCCGACCTCGCGGACGACGAACGGTTCGCCACGCCGCCCGCGCGGGCGGCCGCCGACGACGCACTCGCCGAGGCGCTGGGCGAGGTGTTCGCCAAACGGCCGGCGAGCGAGTGGGAGGAGCGCTTCGTGGCGGCCGGTCTCGCCGGGGTCCGCGCCGACGCGGCGACCCCGGGTCTGTTCTTCGCCCACGATGCACAGTCGCTCGCCAACGACTTCGCGCCCGAGTGCACGCACACCCGGTTCGGCAGGCACCGTCGGTGGGGGTCGGTGGTGCGGGTCAACGGCATCGGTGGCGGGAGCGCGCCCGGCGCACTGGCCGGCGAGCACACCGACGTGATCCTCGCCGAGCTCGGTCGGGACGCCGACGAGATCGCCCGGCTGCGTGCCGCGGTGGTCGTCGCGTCCGAACCGGTCGGCTGGACCTGACAGCGGCGAACACGTCTCACCCACGGCTCACGGCCTTCTCACCGTCCTCGAAACCTGCTCGTCGCACATTGCAGGCATCCGTCGCCACGACGTGCCTCGGTGAAGGAGAGATCACGTGAGTCAGGATTGGGATCCGCACGGGCAGCACCGCCCGAGGTCGTCGTGGGCTCCTCCGAACCCAGCCGATCGGGTGCATCACGGGACCGTCGAGACCCTCCCGCCGCGTCGACGTCCACGTCGCGGAGGTGGCGCCGCACTCGCGTTGATCGCCGCGGCCCTCCTCCTCGTCGGCGCGTTCGCGTTGTTCGGCGGCGGGCGCGGCAGCGTCGGCCCGCCGGCGCAGGAGACCGCATCACGCGCCACCCTGACCAAGGGCGTGGTCGACGTGACCGCGGTGCTCGGGCTGCAGAACGCCGAGGCCGCAGGCACCGGGATCGTGGTCGCCTCCTCGGGACTCGTGCTCACCAACAACCACGTGATCGACGGGGCGACCCGGATCACCGTCACGGTCGTCTCGACGGGCAGGTCGTACACCGCTGCGGTCGTCGGCACCGACCCGTCCGAGGACATCGCCGTGCTGCGGCTCGCGCAGGCCTCCGGCCTGACCACGGCCCGCCTCGGTGACTCGTCGACCGTCCGTCGCGGCGACGCCGTCGTCGCGCTCGGCAACGCAGCGGGCCGGGGCACGCTCACGGCAACCGCCGGCAACGTCACTGCGCTGGACCAGACCATCACCGCGTCCGACCAGTCCGGCGGCTCGGCGGAGACGCTGCACCACCTGATCGAGGTGTCCGCCGATCTGCAGCCGGGCGATTCCGGCGGTCCCCTGTACGACGCGACGGGCAAGGTCGTCGGGATCGACTCCGCGGGCACCGCGGTGCGCGGGGCCACGCAGGCCGCGGCGCGACCCGGCTACGCGATCCCCATCAACAACGCACTGACGATCGCGCGGCAGATCGAGTCGGGTCAGGCCTCGGACACGATCACCATCGGCACCCCTCCGCTGCTCGGCGTCGTCGTCGAGGGCGACGGCGCCAGCGCCAACGGTGTGAGCGGGGTGGTCGTCGCCGAGGTCTCGCCCGGCACGCCGGCCGAGGCGATCGGGCTCACCGCCGGCGACGTGATCGTCGGCATCGACACCTCCACCATCACGTCGCAGGCGGAGCTGTCCAGCGCCCTGAAGGCGCACAAGGTTGGTGACCGCGTCACCGTCACCTGGACCGACGCGAGCGGCGCTCGTCACTCAGGCGTGGCCACCCTCATCGCCGGCCCGGCCAACTGACCTCGGGCGCGCCGGCTCACGCCGGACACAACCCCGCGCGGACGTCCGCAATAGGGTTCGGGTCGTGGGGGATCGGCTGCAGGGACGTGTCGCGGTGGTCGTCGGTGGTGGGCAGACGCCGGGCGAGACGATCGGCAACGGTCGGGCGACCGCGATCGTGTTCGCCCGCGAAGGGGCGCGGGTGGTCGTCGTCGACCGCGACGTGACGTCCGCCGAGGAGACGGTGGCGATGATCCGTGACGAAGGCGGCGAGGCCGCCGCGCACGGTGCCGACATCACGGACAAGGTCTCGTGCGCGACGATCCCGGACGTCGCGATGGCCACCTACGGTCGGCTCGACGTGCTGCACAACAACGTCGGGATCGGCGCCGGCGACCAACCCGCGACCCGCGTGGACGAGGACGCGTGGCAGCAGATCTTCGACGTCAACCTGTCGGCGATGTGGCGCACGTGCAAGGCCGTCATCCCGGTGATGCGCGCCGCAGGCCGCGGGGCGATCGTCAACATCTCCTCGATCGCCTCGATCTGCTCGACGAACACTGCGGCGTACCAGATCTCCAAGGCGGGGGTGAACACGCTCACCCAGCACCTGGCGATGGGGGCCGCCCGTCACGGGATCCGGGTCAACGCGGTGCTGCCGGGGCTGATGAACACGCCGATGGCCATCGAGGGCATCTCCGCGGCCCGCCACATCGATCGCGAGCAGCTGATCGCCGAGCGCGATGCCGTGGTACCGCTCGGACGGAAGATGGGCACGGCCTGGGACGTGGCCCACGCCGCGCTGTTCCTCGCTTCGGACGAGGCGCAGTTCATCACCGGCGTGCTGCTGCCGGTCGACGGCGGCCAGTCCGTCCGTCGCGGCTGAACCCACCGCGTCGCGCCTGAGATCCGCGGCGCGTCACCTCGGTACCATCGTGCCGGTGACGCGAATGAGCACCGCCGGGGGACCGTTCGTCGGTGTCATCGAGGTGCCGCGAGCCGCTGACGTGCTCGCCGATCGCTTGCGTCAACGGGTGCTCAGTGGCGAGCTCGTGGAGGGCGACGTCCTGCCCCCTGAGCGGGCGCTGATGACCGACACCGGTCTCGGTCGGGCCACCGTGCGCGAGGCACTGCGGGTACTGGAGGCGGAAGCACTGATCACCCCGCGGGTCGGTCGGTACGGCGGCTGGACCGTGCGCCGGCCCGGTCGCGACTCGGTCACCCGGTCGATCGACGTGTTCATCCGCGGGACGCAGATCAGGTTCGGTTCGCTGCTCGCCGCACGCGAGGCGATCGAGCCGTCCTGCGCGGCCCTCGCTGCGGACCATCGCACCGACGCCGACCTCGAGGCGCTCGAGCAGCGCAGCGCGCACCTCGCGTCGTGCTACGAGGACCTGCCCGAGTACCTGCTCGAGAACGTGCGCTGGCACCTCGCCATCGTCGACGCGACGCACAACGAGCTGCTCATCGCGATCATGTCGGCGCTCGGCGAGGCGATCCTCGCCGGCACGAACATCGACAACTTCAACTCGCTGGAGGTGCGGCGCGCCGCATTGCACGCGCACGACGGCGTCGTCGCGGCGATCCGTGAGCGCGATGCGGCGGCTGCGTTCCGGCGGATGTTCCGCCACGTCCACGCCTTCCGCTCGCAGGCCTCCGGCACCCCCGGCTGACCGCGTTCACCGGATCGCGACCGCGTTGCCGGGGGAGCCGAGCCCGTTCGGCAGGTTGAGGGGGACGGCGACGAAGAAGAACGTCCAACGCCCGTCGGCGCGACAGGCGCGCGCCAGCCCCTCGAAGTCGAACATCTCGCCGAGTGCCAGCCCGAGCGTGGGGATCAGGCGGCGGTGCAACGATCCGACCGATGGATCGCCCGGGATCACCTCGACGGCGGGGTTGTCGCAGCACAGCGCCGCCGGGTGGGCGTTCCACAGCGTGCGGGCCATCTCCTCGTCGGCGTACAGCCCGGCGGACGACGGGGCGGTGGCGTACGACTCCCGGTCTGCCGTCCCGAGCCGCATGTACGCGTCGACCCAGCCCGTGCGCACGCACCAGACGTCGCCGGTTTGCGGCTCCACGTCCTGCGCCGCCAGCACGAGGCGCAGCTCGTCGGCGGTGATCGCTCGCGGCACGAGCGCGTCGTACGCCGGATCGTTGGCGGCCAACCAGCCGCCGACGTCGATCAGCACACCGCGCCCGGCGATCCCGTGCCTTGCCCAGTGGTCGATGCCCAGCCCGTTCGGGCCCTCCGTCGGGTCTTGCAGGCGCCCGCCCCAGTAGCCGTGCTCGCGGCAGCGCACGTGGCTCAGCGCGTCCCACTGCGTGGAACCCTGTGGGTGGAAGCCGTCGAGGTGGTCGTCCATCTCGTTGCGGTTGAGGGCGACGACGTGGTGCGCGTAGGACCCGCGCCCGAACAGGGCCGGGCTCGGGACGTCGAGCGGCAGGTCGAGGCTGATCATCTCGCCGGTGGTCACGAGTGCTGCGGCACGCGCCACGCGCTCGGGGGTGACGAGGTTGATCGAGCCGAGCCGGTCGTCGTCGCCGAACACGCCCCACGCGTGGCGCACGCCGAGGTCGGGGATCTCCTCGAGCTGGTCGTAGTCGGGCAGCGGTGTCGTCACGTGGTCCCTCGTTCGTCGGTGGCCGGGATGTGGGCTGTGCGGACCGCGCCGGCTCTGCGGACAGCATGCTCGCGTCGGTCGTCAGCGAACGTGTGGACCGGCCACATGTCCTGGTCCTCGCCCCAGCCCTCCTCGCCGTCGACGTCCCAACGGATCAGGCTGTTGATGTCGATGAACGTGTGGCGGTCGATGATCATCCGACTCACGGGTTCGCCGACGGCATGGAGCCGGCGACCGGACGTGTCCGTGGCGCTGATCACCAGGCGTTCGACCCAGCCGTGCTCCTCGTTGCGGACGACGGTGCGCTCGCCGGAGGCGAGGCCCACGGTCTGTCCGTCGCGCCGCAGGAACCCGTACGCGACCGCGTCGTCGCCGTTCGGTCGCGGGTTCGTCACCGCGAGGAAGGCGTGCTCGGCGGTCGCCGCCCCGGTGACGTACGCGGCCCGCCGCGGGCGGTTCTCGGGCCGCGGTCCCCAGGTGCGATCGCGCATCCCGAGGCAGTCGATCTCGATCCGCTCGCCGGCGATCGTGACGTGCCCGG
>JAODBQ010000556.1 GCA_025464045.1 Ilumatobacteraceae bacterium | reverse complement strand
GAAGGGATCGCGCGTGCCGCCGAAGCGGAGCTCCTGCAGGCCGGCGCGGTACGCGGCGACGGCCTCCGGGCTCGGCGAGCGGGGCGCGGGCAGATCGGTGATGGCGGTGGCGGTCGGCGCGGCGGCGACGACCGCTGCCGGGTCAGCAACGACCGCACCGTCCACCGGTACCGCCGGGTCCACCACGACCGGCGGCGGCGGCGCCACCACCGCCGCGCCGACGACGGGCGTGGCGACCACGACCGCGCCGGTCAGCACCGGCCCCGCCGAGCTGTCGATGGTGGCGTTCTCCGTGCCGCAGGAGGCCAACGCCGCCGCCGAGAAGGCGTTCGCCGCCACGCCGCAGGGCAAGGGCACGACCTGGACGGAGTCGTACGGCGCCTCCGGCGACCAGAGCCGCGCCGTCGTCGCCGGGTTGGACGCCGACTACGTGCACTTCTCGCTCGAGACCGACATGACCCGGCTCGTCGACGCCAAGCTCGTCGCCCCCGACTGGAACACCGGCCCGAACAAGGGCATCGTCACGACATCGGTGGTCGTGATCGCTGTGCGTCCGGGCAACCCGAAGAACATCAAGGGCTGGGAAGACCTGATCAAGGACGGCGTCGACGTCGTCACGCCCAACCCCGGCTCGTCGGGCTCGGCACGCTGGAACATCCTCGCCGCCTACGGTCACGTGCTCGCCAACGGCGGGACCGAGGACGAGGCGAAGACGTACCTCACCGAGCTCTTCAAGCACACCGTTGCCCTCCCTGGCAGCGGCCGCGACGCGACGACGGCGTTCCTCGCCGGGACCGGTGATGCGCTGATCTCGTACGAGAACGAGGCGATCCTCGCCCGCCAGTCCGGCGGCGAGCTGGACTACGTCGTGCCCGACCAGACGCTGCTGATCGAGAACCCGGGCGCCGTCACCACCGCGGCCAACCCGCGTGCCACGGCGTTCCTCGGCTTCGTGCTGAGCGCCGCCGGCCAGACCGAGTACGTCAAGAAGGGTTTCCGCTCGCTGGGCAACTCGGTCAGCGGTGTCACGGTGGACGGTGCCAACGATCCGGCGAACCCGTTCCCGACGCCCGTCAAGCTGATGACGATCACCAAGGACTTCGGCGGTTGGAAGGCTGCGGCGGACAAGTTCTTCAAGGCCGACACCGGCATCGTCACCGTGATCCAGCAGGAAACGGGTAAGACCTCGTGACAGCAGCGTCCCTCGACGACGCACCTCTGGATGTCACCGATGCCGGGAGGACGACGCGCCCGCGTCGTCCTCCCCGCATCGGCGCGCTCACGTTCGGGTCGGGGATCGGGCTGGGCGTCGGCATGATCTGGTTCAGCCTGCTCGTGCTGATCCCCCTCAGCGCGGTCATCGTCAAGGCGAAGACGGGCGGCTGGGACGGCTACTGGCACACGCTCACGAACGCGCAGACGTGGGCGGCGATCAAGCTCACCGTCGAGCAGTCGCTGTTGGTCACGTTGCTCAACGTGGTGATGGGCACGCTGATCGCATGGGTGCTCGTGCGTGACCAGTTCTTCGGCAAGCGCGCGCTCGAGGTGGTGATCGACATCCCGTTCGCGCTGCCGACGATCGTTGCCGGTCTCGTGCTGCTGTCGCTGTACGGGCCGCGCAGCCCGATCGGCGTGAACATCGCCAACACCCGCATGGCCGTGTTCCTCGCGCTCGCGTTCGTCACCGTGCCGTTCGTCGTGCGCACGGTCCAGCCGGTGCTCGAGGAGCTCGACCTCGAAGTGGAGGAGGCGGCGGCCTCGCTCGGTGCGAGCCGGTTCACGATCTTCCGCCGGGTGGTGCTGCCGAGCCTCGCCCCGGCGATCGGTGCCGGCGCGGCACTGTCGTTCGCGCGGGCGATCAGCGAGTACGGCTCGCTCGTGCTGCTGTCGGGCAACCTGGCGATGCGGACCGAGGTCACCTCCGTGCGCATCCTCACCTACATCGAGAACGGCAACGACGCTGCCGCCGCGGCGGTCGCGTCCACGCTGCTGGTCATCGCGCTCGTCGTGATCATCCTGGTCGACGTGGTCCAGCGCAGGATCGCCCACCGTGACTGACGTCCTGGGCGACGACGAGATCGACGACCTCGACGAACCGACGCCGCGCGCGCCGACCTCGAGCCGCGCCCGCCGTCGCCGGTCGCCGCGCGCCGTCCGCTACCTGTTCCGCATCATCGTCGTCGCCTATCTGTTCCTGCTCGTCGCCTGGCCGGTGTCGCTCGTGGCCAAGTACACGTTCGCGGACGGCTGGAGCTCGATGCGCGAGGCGCTGTCGGACCCCGCCGTCCGGAGCGCGCTGCAGCTGACCGTCTACGTCGCCGTCGTCGCCGTCGTGATCAACCTCGTGTTCGGCGTCGGCATGTCGCTGATCCTCGTGCGTCGACGCTTCCCCGGCCGACGGCTGCTCAGCGCGCTGATCGATCTCCCCCTCGCGGTGTCGCCGGTGGTCGTCGGCCTCGCGCTGGTGCTCGTCTACAACAAGCGCGACGGCTGGTTCGGGACGACGCTCGAAGACCACGGCTTCCAGGTCCTGTTCGCCAACCCGGCGATCATCATGGCCACCGTCTTCGTCTCCCTGCCGCTCGTCGTGCGCGAGGTGGTGCCGGTGCTCGAGGAGATCGGGACCGATCAGGAGCAGGCCGCGCGCAGCCTCGGTGCGAGCTCGCGCCAGACCTTCTGGCGGATCACCCTGCCGTCGATCAAGTGGGCCGTCGTCTACGGCGTCGTGCTCAGCCTGGCCCGTTCGCTGGGCGAGTTCGGCGCAGTCAAGATCGTCGCCGGCAACGTCAAGGGCAAGACGCAGACAGCGACCTTGTTGGTCGAACAGGCCTACCAGAACTTCCATCAGGACACTGCGTACGCTGTCTCGTTCATCCTGGCGTTCGTTGCCGTCGCGTGCATCGTCGTCGTGTCGATCTTCCGCCCGAAGGGGAACCAGTGAGCATCGAGGTCAGCAGCGTCAACAAGCGCTTCGGAGACTTCGTCGCGCTCGACGACGTGTCGGTGAGCATCCCCACCGGGTCGCTCACGGCGCTGCTCGGGCCGAGTGGTGGCGGCAAGTCGACGCTGCTGCGGATCATCGCCGGGCTCGAGTTCGCCGACTCGGGCGTGGTCGAGATCGAGGGCGTCGATGCCACCAACCTGCCGCCGCAGAAGCGCAACGTCGGCTTCGTGTTCCAGCACTACGCCGCGTTCAAGCACATGTCGGTGGCGCGCAACGTGGCGTTCGGGATCGAGATCCGCAAGCGGCCGAAGGCGGAGGTCAAGGCGCGCGTGGCGGAGCTGCTCGGCCTCGTGCACCTCAGCCAGTTCGCCGAGCGGCTTCCCTCGCAGCTCTCCGGTGGACAACGCCAGCGCATGGCTCTCGCCCGGGCGCTGGCCGGTGAACCCACCGTGCTGCTGCTCGACGAGCCGTTCGGCGCGCTCGACGCGAAGGTGCGCAAGGAGCTGCGCGACTGGCTGCGCCGGCTGCACGACGAGGTCAGCGTCACGACCGTGCTCGTCACCCACGACCAGGACGAGGCGCTCGAGGTGGCCGACTCGATCGCGGTGATCGCCGGTGGCACCGTACAGCAGGTCGGGCCGCCCGACGAGCTCTACGATGCGCCGGCCAACGACTTCGTGATGAGCTTCCTCGGGCCGGTCACCCGCCTCGGCGGACAGCTCGTCCGCCCGCACGACCTCGACCTGCTGTCGAGCGATCCCGGTGGCGCCCACCTCGGGCAGATCACCCGCGTCACCCGCGTCGGGTTCGAGGTCCGCGTCGACGTGGCCGTCGGCGACGAGTCGGTGCTCGTGACGTTGACGCGCACCCACTACTACGCGCTCGGGGTGCAGGTCGGTGACATGGTCTGGGTGCGCCCTGCGGCAGGCGCGCCGAGCGTCGCCACCGCCACGTCGACCGCCGCCACGTCGACCGCCGCCACGCCCGTCACCGCCGACGTCGGCTGACGCCGTGGGCTGACGGCGTCGGGCCCGTCGCGTCCGCGCGCACGTCGGCTCAGAGCGTCGTCAACGAGAGGTGCTGGGCGATGCGTTGCGCGCTCGTCTGCAGGTGTTCGACGATCTCGACGACGCGGCTGTCGGGGAGCCGTTCGGCAGGGCCCTGGATGCCGATCGAGGCGCGGACCGGGTCGTCGCCCTGGAGGATCGGCACGGCGACGGCGCGGACGCCCTCGTAGCGCTCGTTGTCGTTGATCGTCCAGCCGCGCGCCCGGGCCACGTCGAGCTCGCCGAGCAGTCGCGGCTTGTCGGTGACCGTGTGGTCGGTGAAGCGGTGGAGCTCGCCGAGCGCGTCGAGCGTCGCTGAGCTGTCCCGGCCGGAGAACGCGAGGATCGCCTTGCCCATCGCCGAGACGTGCATCGGGACGCGGGTGCCGATCGGTCGCGAGAACCGCAGCGGGAGGTCCGATTCCACCTGGAGGACGACGATCGTGTCGCAGCCGTCGAGCACGCCGAGCGCGGCCGTCTCGTGGGTCCTGCTGACGACCACCTCGAGCTCCGAACGCGTGGCCGCGATGCCGAACCGACGTGCCGCCGCGGCGAACAGGAACAGCGAGTCCGGTCCGATCCGGTAGCGCTCCGACGCGGGGTCGTTGGCCAGCAACCGTTCGCGCACGAGGGTCGCGAGGATCCGGTGGGTCGTTCCCGTCGTCAGCCCCGCGGCGCGGGCGACTTCGGTCAGGCTCCACGCGCGGTCGCCCTCCGTGAACAGGCGCAGGATGGAGATCGCCCGTTCGATCGCCTGCGTGCCGGTCTTCTTCGACGTCAGCTCATCATCGGGCACCGGCCGATTCTCGCGCCGCTCGGGCCGAGGAGCGCGAGGATTGGTCCGTGGGCGCCGATCAACCCGTGCGTCGGATCGAGTTGATCGGCGTGTCCGATCCCGATCTGTTCTCCGCCGCCCCGGCGCGACCGCCCTCCGAGCCGCCGCCGGAGCGCTCGCCGCGCAGCGGTCGGCTGGCCGTCGGGCTCGCCGTCGTGGCGCTCGCCACAGTGATCACGGTCGTCGCGATCGGCAGTGGCGGCGCCCCGCCGCGGACGGCGCGCGTCCCGACGACGACCTTGGCGACCGCCCCGTCCACGTCGATTACGCCGCCGAGCCCGGTCGACCGGCTCGCCCGCCTGGTCGGGACGTGGCCGCCGGGTTTCGCGCCGTACGTCGTCGACGAGTCCGCGGCGCAGACCGTGAACGCCGCTCCGGCGAGCTCGGCGCTGTGGGCCGAAGGCAACAACGCCTCGCCGGGGTACCGGTGGATGATGGCGACGGCGACGCTCGTGCCCGTCGCGACGACGCTCGCGGGCAGCGTGCGCATCGCCGTCCCGCTCGGTCTGGCGACGGCGACCTTCGCCAAGGGCGGCAGCCTGATCGTCGGTCCGATCCCGGGGGGCCAGGCGGCGATCCGGTTCGGCGGGTTGAGCCTGGACGAGGCAAGCGCCGTCCTCGCCAACCTGACGATCGTGAGCGGCCGGGTGCACGTCGCCGACGACCTGCTGCCCGGGTCGATGCGGCTCGTCGGACAGATCGACCTGAGCGTGTCCGCCGTCTGGTCGCCGTTGACCGAGACGCGGGCACTGCAGGTCGCCACGTCCGACCCGGCATCCGTCGCCGGCGACCTGTCCGTCCAGGCCGGTCCGCCGATGAGCACCGTGCAGCAGGCGGTGGAGCGGTTCTTCCTCGTGGCCACGCACCACGTGCAGGTCGGCGGACGCGACGGCATGCTCGGCACGAACACGTTGACCGGGCTGCGGACCGTGACGTTCGATCGCGACGACCTGCACGTCGTGGTCGCGAGCAGCGTGCTCGACGACGACGCCCTCGTCGCATACGGGGCGTCGTTGCGCCCGGCCTCCGACGACGCCTGGGCGCAGCTCGAACGGAACGCGAGCAGCGCCCCGGCGGGCGCGAGCCAGCCCAGCGCCGGGCAACGCCACCTCGCCGGCGGTCCACTGCCCGACGGCGGCTCCTGGAGCGTCCGCTGCGGGGCCGTCGGCCACGACGGCCGGATCGGCGTCCAGTTCGCCGAGGACGGGCCGAACGGCCGCGGCATCGGCTCGGCGAGCACGCTGGCCGGGTCGACGCCCGGGATCGTTGCATCGGCGCTGACCTCCCTGACCGTCGTCGTCGCCCGCCTCCCAGCCGCAACGGCGGGGGCGGTGCTGAGGATCCGCACGAGTGCGGCCACGATCGACGCGCCGCTGCACACCGTCGACGGGATCGACGGCGTCGCCGCGGTGGGGAGCTTCACCGAGCTCGGCGCGTACACGGCCCGGATCGTCGGCGCCGACGGCACGGTCCTCGCGACCTACGACCCGCTCCAGCCGGCAACGTCCTGACCGCGACGTCGCTGACCGCGGCGTCCAGTGACGTCGACCGCGACGTCGACCGCGACGTCGACCGCGGCGTCGAGTGGCGTCGACCGAGGTCGACGAGCGCCGACGAGCGCCGACGGACTCAGGCGGCCACCGGTGGGGCCGGCCCGGGCTCGCCGACGTGTGAGGGTCGTCCGATGGTCGGGTCACTGGGGCGTCGTGGTTGGATACGGCCTGATGTCACGGCGCCGGGTGCCACCACACGGCGCCGGCTCGTCTCCGCGCGGGTCGGTGCGACGACGACGCCGACGCGCGCAGGGGGTCGCGGCGGTGCTCGTGGTCGGTGCCGCGCTCGTCGCCGCGGCGTGCTCGTCGGACGCCGGCCGTACGGGTGCAGCGTCGACGAGCGGCCCGGTCGCGGCTGCGTCCGCGACGATCGCGTCGGTCGCGATCGATCGATCGGTGACCTCCCCGACCGCCACGCAGGCCACTGACGCGCCGTCGACGACTGCGATCGCCGCGTCGAGCTCCACCTCCACCTCCGTCGCCGCGCCGCGGACAAGGTGCACCCCCACGACCGACGCCGGCAACATCATGATCTGGGACAGCCTCGGCGGGGACGCGGCGCCGAAGGAGCTCGATGCCCTGATCGCCGAGTTCAACGCGGCACACGGCGTGCAGGTCCAGCGCACGCACGTCGGCGGGTACGAGGACGTGCTCACGTCACTGGCCGACACGCCGCTCGACGAGTGGCCGAGCATCGTCATCGCCAGCGACAAGGCGACGCGCACGTTGCTCGACTCGGCCCGCTTCCTGCATCCCGAGGACTGCGCCGACTCCGCGCCGCGCCGCGCCGCGCTGCTGCCGGCCGTGCGCGACCGGTACTCGATGAGCGATCAGCTCGTCGCCGTGCCGCTCGGCGTGTCCACGCTGGTGCTGCTGTTCGACTCCGTCGAGTACGCGCAGGCCGGGCTCGATCCGGCTGCGCCGCTCGGCTCGCTCGACGCCCTGCTGGCGGCGGCTCACCAGATCCGCACCAGCGGCGCGAGCCCGCACGGGCTGGTGCTCGACGACTCGTGCACGTCGCTCGTGGTCGAGCAGTACGCGGCGCGCCGCGGTGAAGTGCTGTCGATGCCGGCCAACGGGCACGACCGCGAGGCGGTGCACGTGCAGCTCGCCACACCGGACAACGTGGCCGCCTTCCGTGCGTTGCGCTCCGGCGTGGAGAGCGGCGACGTCACCTACGTCGGCCCCAACGCCGGCGGCTTCGACGACCTGACGCGCATCGTCGCCGAGAACGACGGCGGCACGATGGCCATCCACACCTCGGCCGCGCTCGGCGACCTCCTCGCGCTCTTCGCCGCGGGCAGCTTCCAGGGCGCGCAGCTGGGCGTGCTCCCGCTCCCCGGCCCGGGCAGCGGTGCCCTCGCCGGCGGCAACGCGATGTGGCTCGTCGATCACGACGACGCCCTGCTCAACGGTGCGGCCTGGAGCGTCATCGCCTGGCTCGCCGCCCCGCCGCAGCTGGCGCGCTTCGACGCCGCCACGGGCTACGTCCCGACGTCGGCCGACGTGGTCGCCGACCCCGCGATCCAAGCGGCGTGGGCAGCCCACCCCGAGCTGAAGGTCGGCTACGACCAGCTCGCGAGCGTGTCCGACTCGATCGCCGCCGGCGGTCTGGCGGTCGGGCCGGCGACCGATGTGGACTCGGCGATGTTCGGCGGGTGCACGGCGATCATGCAGGACGGCAAGGATCCGACCGCGGTGCTGAACGACCTCACCACGAGCGTCAACTCGCTCGTCGACGTGTACCGCGGCACCGGCTAGGCAAGGCGGCGAGTGGGCGCGGCGCTCAACGCGTCAAGCCGCGGAAGCACTCCCAGCTGAACAGCCACGTGGCGTCGAACGTCTGGGCGTGGCTCGGCGTGCCGTAGAGCTTCTCGCAGGCGAGGTCGGCCACGATCTGGCGTGGCGTGAACAGCCCGTTCGGACGGGTCGCGCACCGCCAGCCGTACGCGTCCTGGGCAACGGCGTAGGCCCCGGCGGTCGTGCCGTACGTGAGCTGGCAGTAGCGCTGGAAGTCGAGCTTGCCGATGTAGCTGCCGTTCTTGTCCTCCGACACCTTGGCGCTCACCCCCAGCGCGGCGATCGTGACCCCGAAGCCGAACAGCAGAGCTGCGGCCGAGCGGAGGATCCGCTTCAAGCGGGCTTCCCGGCCAGCGCTGCCAGGACGAACGGCTGCAGGAACGGTTGGCAGCGCTTGGCGAACGCACGCATCTCGCGCAGGCTCGGGTCGCGCAGCCCGTGCAGGTCGAGCTCGGGGATGAGCTGCGCGCGGTAGTTCTTCAACGTGTTCAGCTTCAGCCCGGAGTGGTCGGCGAGCGCCTTGTAGTTCGCGTCGTCGATCGCCAACAGCGATGACCACAGCTTGGCATGGCCAGCATGCTGCACGAGCTTGGAGAAGCGCTCCGGGGTGCGCCCCGAACGCTCCTTGGGCAGCAGCGGCTGGATCGCCGGGTCGGGCGGCGCCGATCCGGTGGCGAGCACCTGACTGATCGCCGCGAGCTGGTACGCCAACGGCGCGCTCTTGGAGATGACCGTCGTGATCGGCAGCAGGTCCCACGCATCGCGCAGGATCTGTGCCACCCACTCGTCGCCCTGGGTGATGATCGCCAGCTTCGTGCGCGGTGAGGCGCGACTGATCTGCGCCAACGCCTGCAGGCCCGTGCCGTCCTCCTGCGGGAAGGAGAGGTCGACCAGCGCGAGATCCGAATCGGGCACGGCGCGCAGCAGGTCCTCGACGTCGGCGAGGGCCACGGCCACGTGCACCTGATGACCGAGCGCGCTCTCGATCGCCGCGCCGAACAGCTCGGCGAGCGCCGCGGCGTCGTCAACCAACAAGATCGTCGACAAGTCGACTCCGTTCTTCGAGGGCAATGGTGGCGACGACCGTGCTCCCTGACGCGGAGCTGTCGATCTCGATGCCACCGGGCTTGAGCTCTTCGCGCAGCACCCACAGACCGCGGCCCGGTTGCACGTCGCGCTCGCCGAAGCCGGGTCCGTCGTCGCGCACGCTGAGCCGCAGCCGTGTGGCGGTCGAATCGAGCGCGATCGACAGTCGAGTCGATCCCGCGTTCAGCGCGTTGGAGGTGAGCACGCTGGCGACGCGCGCGAGCAGTCGGGCCTCGGGCTCGTTGAGCACCAGCGCCGCCTGCTCGAACGCGGGGACCGAATCGATGTCGACGCCGAGGTTCTGCGCGTGGCGGATGTAGGGCTGGAGCACCTCGGCCGCGCGCACCGAGCCGGCCACGAACAGCTCGTCCAGCTGGCGCAGGCGGAGCTGGTGGTCGAGCTCGTCGAGGAGGTGGACGACCTGGCCCGCTGGGATCGCCTGGGTCTGGACGCGCAGCGAGACCAACCGGATCTGGGCGCAGACGTCGTCGTGCAACCAGTGGGCCCGGCGGCGGCGCTCGTCCTCCTTGACGTAGGAGATGAGGCGGATCCGCTCGTCGTTGAACTTGCGCAGGATCACCGCGAGGATCCACGCGGTCAGCAGCGTGACGATGACGAGCGCGTGCATCAGCAGGAAGATGCGCACCACCACCCCGGCGCCGGAGCCGTCGCGGACCAACCACGACGCGACGACCGCACCGATGACACCGAAGTGGAACCCGGAGACGAGGAACTCGCGCCACCAGTGCAGCGGATCGAGCCGCCAGCCGAGGTCGTCGGCGGTCAGCGCGCCGTCGGTGCCGACCGCGATCGGCACGGGGAGCGTCATCACCAGCATCCAGCCCGACAGCACCGACAGCATCGCCAGGCCGACGAACGTCAGCGCGATCGCCCTGACGCCGAGGTTGATCGCGACGCTGCGCGTGATCGGGCGCCGGTTCCACAGGCGCAGCAGGGGATCGGTGAGCAGGATCATGATCCCGACGGTTCCGATCAACGCGGGAACGAGCTTGCCGTCGTCGACGAAGGCGCCGACGGCCCACAGCGTGAGCAACGCCGACAGCAGTGCCCACACCTCCAGCACGCAGGCGAGCCGGTGCGCCGGCCAGGATCGCTGGTCGTCGGTGGTCCACGGCGCGCCGCCGGCGATGAGCGCGATCCAGGTCCCGCCGGAGAATGCACCTGTGCCCACCTGGTACAGGATGCCGCATGCGCAGCCCGAGACGCAGGCTCTGATCGACATGCGCGTCGGTACATGCCTGCCGGTACATGTGCCGGCGGCCATGTCCTGCGGGCCCTGTACGTGTGCGGGCCCGATCAATATCGTCGGTCGGCGGGGACCTGAGGTTGGGCGGGGACGTGCACGTGGATCGCACGTCCGACGGCTTGCCGCCTTCGACCGGCACGATCGCCACGTGTCGGCGGAAGTCACGGCAGGGGCCGGCGCCGCCGAGATGCGACTCGGTGGCGCCGGCATCGTCCGAGCGCGGCGGCCCGCTCACGGACGAACGGGCCGGCTCGGCGACGTGTGCGGCGCTCGGGTACATGTACCGTGCGACATGTCCGGTGATGTCTTGCGTGCTGCGGCCGTACATGGTCAGGTGCCGCAGTGATGCCCTCTGCCTCCACCTGCCCGTCATGTGGCGTGGTCAACCGCTCCGACCATCGCTTCTGCACCGCGTGCGGGGCCGCGATCGAGGCGCCCGTCGCCGCGGCGACCGCGGCGGGCATCTCCCTGCCGCCCGGCATCGCCGCGGGCCCGCCCGTCGCGCCGGCGACGTTCCCAGCGCCTGCTGCCTCGATCGCACCGGTCACCGGGACGGCGCACGCGCCGGGACACGACGGCCGTTCGTCGCGAGTGCGCCTGATCGTGGGCGGCGTGGTCGGGATCGCCGTGATCATCGGGCTCGCGCTCGTCGTCGGCGGTGGCGGAGACTCCGCGTCGAACGCATCGGCGGCGAGCCTGCAGCGGCTGCCGACGGAGCCGAAGGCGAAGTGGACGGAGTCGTTCAACGGATCCGGCTACGCCATCGGCGATGATTCGACGGTCTTCGTGTCCTCGTACTCCAGCCGGGACGGCGTCTCGGTCACCGCGCTCGCGGCCACGGACGGCACGAAGCGTTGGGAGCAGTCGTTCAACGCCGACTACGGCACCCTCGAGCTCATCCACGACGGCGGCGTGGTGACGCGCCGCATCAATGGCAGCGATGCCACGTTCTCGTTGCTCAGCGCCGACAAGGGCACACCGAAGTGGGAGATCGACGACGACGACGGCTCGATCGTGCTGATCGGCGGCCACGCCTACCTCCAGTCCAACGACGCGTCACCGGCGCAGCTGCGCACGATCGATCTCGACACCGGCAAGGTCGGCGTCCGGCGCAAGGCCGAGCACGGCTTCAGCTGGGTGGAGGGCAAGGTCCTGGCGCTCGACGACGGCTCGGTCCAGCTCTACGACGAGTCGCTGGAGACGAGTGGGGCGCCGATCTCGGTCGACAACGACACCGCGTCGGCGACGATGCTCGACGGTCGCATCATCACTGCGGATGGCAAGGCGGTCAGCTCGACCGATACCAAGGGCAAGCAGCTCTGGCGCACGAGCTCGCCGGTCGGCAACGCCTACTTCGTCCGCAACGTGAACGGTCGGCTGGTCGTCGGCGGCCAGGACGGGACGGTGGTCGCCGACGTGACCGGCTCGGGTCTGCAGGAGCGTTGGCGGACCGACGACTTCTTCATCACCGAGACCGACACCGAGCAGTCGCTGGCGGTCGGCAACGGCGACGAGCTGCGCGTGCTGACGATGTCCGATGGGACCGAACGGGCGCGGATCAACGGCACGACCCAGTCGGACAGCGGACCGTTCCAGGTGGTGTCGAACGGCGTGCTCGTCACCACCACGCGCGAGAGCTCGAACTCGACCAAGGTCGACGCCTACGCCTTCGACGGCAAGCCGTTGTGGCGGCTGGACGGCCCACTGATCGTCGGCGACCACTGGCTCGCCACAACCGAGAGCGACGGCGATGGATTCTCCCTCACCTACTACCGCTGACCCCGACTGGTGCTCGCAGTGCGGATCGCTGACGGAGTCGGGCGCCGTGTTCTGCGGTGTGTGCGGGGCGAGGATGGTCGCCCCGACCCCGGCCGGTCCGCCGCGGTCGGCGACAGGCGCCCCGGTCCCGCCGCCACC
>JAODBQ010000518.1 GCA_025464045.1 Ilumatobacteraceae bacterium | reverse complement strand
GGACGAGCAGGGTCGGCATGATGTTCGGCAGGATGCGGCTGCGCAGGATCCGGTGCATCGGGGTGCCGATGCTGCGGCTCGCCTCGATGTAGGTCTCCTCACGCACCTCGAGCACCGCCGCTCTGGTCAGCCGGTAGAAGTTCGGCGAGAAGATGATGCCGAGGGCGAGCATCGCGTTGCGCAGCCCCGGCCCGAGCGCGGCGACGATCGCGATTGCCAGGATCAGAGGTGGGAGGCTCTGGATCGCGTCGGCCACGCGGCTCATCACCCAGTCGACACGGCCACGGATGTACCCGGCCACCATCCCGGGGATCACACCGAGGACGAGCGCGACGCCGACGCTCTCGCTCGCGGCGAGCACCGCGATCCGGCACGATGACAACAGCCGCGAGAGCGTGTCCCGACCGAGGTTGTCGGTCCCGAGGAGGTGTCCGTGAGTGAACGGTCCGGCGAAGGTGTTGTTGAGATCCTGCGCCTTTGGGTCGTATGGCTGGATCCACGGGCAGATGATCGCGATCACGACAACCAGGAGCAGGAACCCGAGCGCGACCATCGCACCCTTGCGGTGCACGAATCGGCGGACGAAGCGCTGGTGCACGAACGCGGACCACGGCCCCGGCGTCTCCAGTGGTGCGGACTCGTCGTCGACGACGAGCGGATCGACGGGATCGAGCTCGAGCGTCACCCGGCCACCCGAACCTTCGGGTTGAGGTAGCCGTAGGCCACGTCAGTCGCCAGGTTGGCCAGCTGGACCACCAACGCCGAGATCAGGACGATGCCCTGGATGACCGGCAGATCGCGGCGCAGCACCGAGTCGATGGCGAGGCTCCCCAGCCCGGGGATGTTGAAGATCCGCTCGATGATCGCGGTGCCGCCGACGAGCAGTCCGATCTGCGCGCCGATCACGGTCGCTACCGGGATCGCCGCGTTCTTCAGCCCGTGCTTGAGAACCACCTGGCTCTGCGCGAGACCCTTGGCGTTGGCCGTGCGCACGTAGTCCTGGTCGAGCACGCCGACGAGCGAACTTCGCAGCTGCCTGGTGATCACCGCAGTGGCCCCGGCGGCAAGCGCGATGCTCGGCAAGAGGAGGTGCTTGAACCACTCGACCGGGCTGTCGAAGAAGCTGACGTAGCCGGTAGCAGGCAAGAGGTTCCAGTGCAGGACGAAGACGATGATCAGCAGCATCGCGATGAAGTAGTTCGGCGTCGACACGCCCCCAGCCGCACCGAGGTTGACCCCGCGGTCGATCCAGGTGCCGCGCTTGACCGCAGAGATGATGCCTGCCGGTACGCCAATCAGGATCGCGATCAGCATTGCCCCGGCGATGAGGTTCAACGTGATCGGCAGGCGAGTCCACAACGCGTGACCGACCGTTTGCGCCGAGAAGAGCGAGTGGCCGAGGTCGCCGGTGACGGCGTGGCGCATCCACCGCAGGTACTGCACGATGAGCGAGTCGTTCAGGCCGAGCTGCTCGCGCAAGCGGGCGATCTGCTCGGCGGTGGCGTCCTCGCCCGCAAGCGCGATCGCGGGGTCGCCGGGAACGAGGTAGATGAGCGAGAACGCGATCAGCGAGACGAGGAACATCACCGGGATCACGGCGAGCAGACGCCTCGCCAGGTAGCGCTTCACGTCGTCGCCCCCCCGCGGGCGACCTCCGACGTCGGCAGGTCTGCAACGCGTTCAGACAGAACCAACACGATCTCCCCCCACCTCCCCCGTTCGTCGGCACGAGGAATATGCCGACGGGTAGATTCTTAAGGTGCGATGTGCCATCTGTCAAGTCCGCCAGACACTCCAATCGCGCATCTCCGCCACTGTTCGCGCGCGCCCCTGCGCCGCCCGGGCGCTATTGTCCGTGCGCTCCGGTGACGTTGCGCCTCGCCGCGGATCGGGCGGGGCCACTCACTCCCGATGAACGTCGACCGCACCCGCAGCGCCGCCCCACCAGCGCGGCGCACCGCGCGCAAGGCCGGGCGTCCTCGGGAGACCGACAGCGCAGCCACTCGGGCCCGCATCCTGCGCGCTGCCATCCAGTGCCTGTCGCGACACGGACTGCAGCGCACCACCCTCAACGACATCGCCCACGAGGCGGACGTCGCCCAGGGCACGCTGACGTTCCACTTCGGCGGCAAGTCCGAGCTGTACGCCGCGGCCTTCGAGTGGTCGGTGAACGAGCTCTACGCGCGGTACTCGCAGGCGACGGCTGGCGTCAGCGGAGTCCGTGCCAAGGTCGAAGCCGTCCTGCGCGCCTCGCTGGAGATCGAGGCCAACGAGCCGGAGATCTTCAACGTGCTGCTGCGGACGTACGTCGAGCAGCGCGAGTACGGCATCGGCGTGATCCCCGTGCCGCTACCCGTCCATTCCTTCCTCGACACCCTGACTCGCGAGGCGGTCGAGGACGGCGAGATCGGCGCAGACGACGGGGAGATGTTGATCTCAGTCGTGCGCTGCTTGATGACGGGTCTGAGCATGGCTGCCCTTGCAGAGCAGGACATCGGGATCCTGACCGACGGGCTCGTGCGACTGATCAACGGCACGTTGCTGCGCGGCTGATCCATGCGACCAGGCGTCCGTCTCGACACACGGCGGCCGTCTTGACACACGCCGACGAGGCGTGCCCACAATAGATCGGGGACACGATTCATTGAATGGAGCGTCATGTCACTGGTTGAACGTGAGTCGCATGGTGCCGTCGCCGTGATCCGGATGAACCGCCCGGAGAAGTTGAACGCGATGAGCCTTCCGTTGCTCACCGAGCTTGCGGCCGCGTGGCGCGACTTCCAGGAGACGCCGAGCCAGAAGATCGCGATCCTGACCGGGACGGGCAAGGCGTTCTGCGCCGGCGAGGATCTCGTCGAATCGTCGCAGCGGGGCACTCCCGGGTTGGCACCCGACCTGCCCTTCGATCCGTTCTTCAACGACGCGAAGGGTCCTGCCGAACACCTGCCCAAGCCGACCATCGCGGCCGTCAACGGTTGGGCGATGGGCGGCGGCTTCATCATGGCGTGGATGTGCGACTTCCGAGTTGCGGCGCGCAGCGCGGTGTTCGAGATCTCCGAGGCCCGCCACTGGCTGCTCGGCGCGTACAAGTTCGGTTTCACCGACTCGCTGCCGTGGACCATTGCGACGGAGCTCGCGCTCGGCTTCCGGATGAGCGCCGAGCGCGCCTACGAGGTCGGGTTCGCCAACCGCCTGGTGGACGACGACCAGTTGCTCGCCTGCTCGCTGGAGATGTGCGATCACATGCTGAGCATCCCCCCGGCGTCACTGAAGAACACCCTGGACGTGGCGCGGCGGCTCCGACCGGCGATATCCACCGAGATGGAGGCCTACGGCTCCGAGCTGCGCAGCCGCGGCAACATCGACGACGTGATGGAAGCCCGCAAGGCGTTCAGCGAGAAGCGCAAGCCGGTGTTCAAAGGGTTCTAGCCAGAGGGGAACCGAAGATGCTCGACACGATCACACCCGGACTCGAAGCCGTGCTCGTCCAGACGGTCACCGAGCAGATGGGCACCGGCGATGCCGGCCCGCTGATCCTGTCCACGTCGTGGATGGTCACGATGATGGAGGACGCGTGCGCGCAGGCTGTCGCCGGTCGCCTCGACAGCGAAGAGACGACGGTCGGGACACAGGTGTGCGTCTCGTACGTCGGCCCGTGCGTGCCCGGTGAGGAGGTGTCGGTCTACGCCCGCGTGATCGCCCACGAGATCGCGCTCGACGAGCGGATGGCGGTACTGCTCGAGCACATGCTCGGTGAGCGATACCTGCTGACTGGCTACTCCGCCAACATCACTGCGCCGGGATGCGACCTGCAGATGCTCCACCAGGACCAGGGCTACGTGAACCGCCCCCAGCCGCTGTACCCGATCGTCACCAACGTGCTGTGGATGCTCGACGAGTTCACCACGCTCAACGGCGGCACGCACGTCGTGCCCGGGAGCCACCTCGTCAACGCACCGTTGGCGGACCCGCCACCGGTGACCGTGCAGCTCGAAGGCCCGGCTGGCACCGCCGCAGTGGTCGACGGACGCACGTGGCACGGCGCCGGTGCGAACCGCTCCGAACGCCTCCGTCACGTGCTGATCAACAACTACTGCCGCGCCTGGGTACGCCAGCAGTGGAACCCGTTCCTGGGTCTGGCGCCCGAGGTCGGGGCCTCACTCCGCCCCGGGATGCGGCGGCTGCTCGGGTTCAAGACCTGGGGGACGCTGGGCGGGGTCGGCCAGACGGACGGGATCGACGCCGAGGGCTTCGTCCACCGCCCGGAACGGATCATCACCCAGCTCGCCTAGCCGCTCAGTGCGGATGGGCGTGGGGATGGTGGTGCGCAGGTTGCGCCGCGCCCGTATCGCCGGGCCCGTCGTGCGTGTGGCCGTGGTCCTGGCCGTCAGCGTGGTCGTGGTCGTGTTCATCGCCCGGACCATCACCGGCGAGGACGCGGCTCCTCTCGAAGTCCTCCATCGCCTCGGCGGCGTTCTCGGCGTCACCGACCGCGGAACGGTGCAGGCGCTGGGCCGTACCGGCATCGACCAGCTCGGTGAGGATGCCCATCGTCGTCCTCGGATAGAAGAACGCCGCCCCGGGGTTGGGGCCCATCTCGATCCGCTGCAGGCCCTTGTCGATCAGCTCGAGCGCGTGCTGCTCGACGTCGTCGACCATGTACGCGAGGTGGTGGACGCTCGGACCGCGCTTGGCAAGCCACTTGCCCATGCCGGTGACCTTGTCGCGCGGGAGCAGCAGCTCGATCTGAGTGTTGCCGTCGCCGACCTGGATGAAGTAGATCTGCGCGTTCTCCTGCTGCATGTAGAAACCGTTCGGCATCGGCGTGCGGTACAGGTCCCACGTGAAGCCGAGCGTCTCCAAGAACAGTTCCTGGGCCTCATCCAGGCTGCGCGCGACCAGACCGATGTGATCGATGTGCAGGATCATGTGTGCTCCCCTCAACTCCTGCGCCGGCGATTCAGTCGACCACCCGATTATTGCACGACCGACGCCGCCAGTCCACGTGCGGCCTGCGGAGAGCTCCGCTTCGTCGGAGGCCGGTAATGAGTTCACAGGCTGATTATGCTGTCGCTCTGATGCGGCCGCTGCTCGGCAACGGGCGCATCACGGGGCACACTCGGTGCGACGCGCGCCGGCTGATCCATGAGCACGATCGGGGAGACCATGTCGTCAACACCATCGACCGGCCCGCTGCGGCACGAGCACGTTCTCGATCTGTCGACCAGCGTCGCCGGCATGTACTGCGCCAAGCTGCTCGGGGACCTCGGTGCCGAGGTCGTGCGCATCGACGCGCCCGGCGCCAGCGGGATCACGGCCGAGTACCTCTACTTCAACACCAGCAAGCGCAGCGTCGTACTCGATCTGAGATCCGCCGACAGCCTGCCCATCGTCCATCGGCTGCTGGCGCGATACGACATCGTGATCGCGGACGGTCCGGAGGAATCGCTGCAGCGACGCGGGCTCGGCTTCGAGCAGTTGCGCGAGCACGCACCCGCACTCATCCTCGGCGCCGTGTCCGGCTTCGGCTCCTCCGGTCCCTACTCGAACTTCCGCACCAGCCACCTGGTGCTCTGCGCGCTCTCCTCGTGGGCGGAGACCTGCGGGGATCCGGCCGGCGAGCCACTGCAGACCGGGGGAGAGATGGCCGCGACCGTCGCCGGCGCCTATGCAGCAGTCGGCGTGCTCGGGGCGGTCCTCGGCCGGACCGCGCACGGTCACGGCGACTTCGTCGACGTCGCCGCACTGGAGGCGGCGATCACCTGCGCGCTGAGCCCGCTGATCTACGAGTACCGCGGCGACCTGATGAGCCGCCACCTCGCCGACAACAGCGGTCCGTCGTTCAACGTCCGCTGCAAGGACGGGTTCGTCGGCGTCAATGCGCTGACCGAGGCGCAGTGGGAGAACATGTGCGCGTTCATCGGTCGATTCGACTTCCTCGACGATCCACGGCTGACCGACGCGTCGAGCCGCACGGTGCACGCCGCCGAGATCCGTGCCGCGATCGAGGAGGCGCTCGCCGATCGCAGCGCC
>JAODBQ010000481.1 GCA_025464045.1 Ilumatobacteraceae bacterium | reverse complement strand
ACCGGCCGTCCGCCGCAGCGCGCCCCGATCGCGATCGTCGAGCGCACGGGGATGCTGATGGGTCGGGCCCTCGCATCGCTCGGGGCGATCTGTGACCTGCGGCTCGCGGTGATCGGCGGTTCCGTCGCGCTCGGCTTCGGCGACCCGTTCTTCAACGCGGCACAGGCCGAGCTCGACCGCCGGGCGAAGCTGCCGTTCATCAACGGCTTCCGCGTCGTCCCCGCCGGCCTCGGTGGCCTGGCCCCCCTCGTCGGCGCGGCCGCCCTCGCCCACGTGCGGCTCTAGCGCCTCGTGTCGGTGCGGTGTCCGGAGGGGTCGGGGCGCCGTCGGTTGCGCTCGATCGGGTTGGCTACCGGCCGGTAACGTCGCTGCCATGCAGCCCACGTACACGGCGGAAGCCGACGCCTACCGCGAGAAGGTCCTGGCCTTCCTCGCCGAGAAGCTCCCCTCGAGCTGGGCCGGGATCGGCAAGCTCGAGGGCGAGGCGCTCACCGCGTTCGTACGCGAGTGGCGCACCACGCTGTACGAACGCGGCTACCTCGCACCCGGTTGGCCGACGGAGTACGGCGGCGCCGGGCTGTCGGCGCTGGAGCAGGTGATCCTGGCGGAGGAGTTCGCCAAGGCCGGCGTCCCGACCGGTGGTCCGAACGACGTGTTCGGCATCCAGATGCTCGGCAACACCCTGCTCCAGTGGGGCAGCGACGAGCAGAAGGCGCACTACCTGCCGCGCATCCTGTCCGGTGCGGACACCTGGTGCCAGGGCTACTCGGAGCCGAACGCCGGCAGCGACCTGTCCAACGTCGCGCTGCGGGGCGTGCTCGACGGCGACCAGTGGGTGCTCAACGGGCAGAAGATCTGGACGTCGGCGGGCCATCTCGCCGATCACATCTTCACGCTGGTGCGCACCGATGCGGACGCACCGCGACACAAGGGGATCTCGTTCGTGCTGGTCGACATGCGCCAGCCCGGCATCGAGGTCCGCCCGATCAAGATGATCTCCGGTGACAGCGAGTTCAACGAGGTCTTCTACACCGACGCGACGGCGCCCAAGGACGAGATCGTCGGTGGCCTGAACAACGGCTGGGCCGTGGCGATGACGCTCCTCGGGTTCGAGCGCGGCGAGGCTGCAGCGACCATGCCGATCCGTTTCCAGGCCGAGGTCGACCGCCTGCTGCTGCTCGCCAAGGAGCGTGGCGTGGCCGACGACCCGGTCATCCGCCAGCGCCTCGCGTGGGCGTACGGCAAGGTCCAGATCATGCGGTACAACGGGATGCGGGTGCTCACCCGCTTCCTCAAGGGCCACCACCCCGGACCCGACGGGGCGATCTCCAAGCTGTACTGGAGCGAGTACCACAAGCTCGTCACCGAGCTCGCCGTCGACATCCTCGGCGCCGATGCGTTGGCGCCCTCGGGCCGTGCCCCGTCATCGGCGTTCCAGGCCGACGACGCCGGCGCGCCGAACAGCTCGGCCAGTTGGGTCGGCACGTTCCTCACGTCGCGCGCCGGCACGATCTACGCCGGCTCGTCCCAGATCCAGCGCAACATCATCGGCGAGATGGTCCTCGGACTGCCCAAGGAGCCACGATGAACGCCCGCCAGAGCCTGCGCATCGGCGTCGCCGTCGTGCGCGCGCCGTCGCTGTGGCGCACCGGGCTGCGGCAGTGGCGTCGCGCCACGCCGCCCGGTTGGTGGAGGCGACCGCCCTTCCTCCCGGTCCCGCCGGCGGACTACGTGCAGTTCCGGTTGGTCACGCAGTACGGCAACGTCGATCATCCGGTGGCCGCAACAGATGTGGTGAACTACCTCGCATGGTGCAAGCGCCAAGAGCGATGAATTGGGCAACCCCGCCTCAGGACGATCGGTAGGGTCACCCCGATGAGGAGCGCGCTGGTGTTGAACGCAACGTACGAGCCGCTCTCCGTGGTGCCGTCGCGGCGGGCTGCCTGCCTCGTCCTGGCGGACAAGGCCGATGTCGTCGAGGACGACGGCACGGTCCTCCACTCCCAATCGCTGACCGTCCCGAACCCGCTCGTGATCCGCCTGCGGTACGTCGTCAAGGTGCCGTACCACCGGCGCACCGCGCTGTCGCGACGTGCCGTCTTCGCCCGCGACGACCACGTCTGCCAGTACTGCGGCAACCTCGCCGACTCGATCGACCACATCATGCCGCGCTCGCGCGGCGGCCAGCACGAGTGGGAGAACGTCGCCGCGGCGTGCCGGCCGTGCAACCTGCGCAAGCGCGACCGCACGCCGGTCGAGGCGGGCATGGACCTCGCCCGCCCGGCGCACGCGCCCAAGGAGCTGGCGTGGGTGACGATCTCGGTCGCCCGCGTGCCGGAGGCTTGGAAGCCGTACCTGGCGCGCGCCAGCTGAGCCCACGGTGACGTCGGGCGTCGCGCCGTCGACGTGGCGCGTCGAGCACCTCACCGGCACCGCCGCGGGCTTCCACGCCAGGCTTCCAGGCAGCACCGCTCCAGGTGACGCCGCGGGCCGGTCGGCCTCGGCCGCCGGCGGGTCGGGCTCGGTGCGGTCGGGCTCGGAGCGGTCGGGCTCGGGCTCGGTGGGTTCGGGCTCGGTGGGTTCGGGCTCGGCGTGGTCGCGCTCGGCATCAGCGTTCGACGTCGAGCGACCCGCACTCGTCCTCGGATCGGCGCAGCGGGATGAGGCGGTCGACCACCGGGTGGCGGCGGCGCTCGGCTACGAGGTCGTGCACCGGCGCAGTGGCGGGGGAGCGGTGCTGATGCTGCCCGGCGAAATGGTCTGGGTCGACCTCCTGATCGCCCGCGACGATCCGCTGTGGGACGACGACGTCGGCCGTTCGATGCACTGGGTGGGGCAGGCGTGGTCGTCAGCGCTGTCGTCGTTGGGCGTCGCTTCGACGGTGCACACCGGCGCGATGGTCCGCTCGACGTGGTCGTCGGCCGTGTGCTTCGCCGGGCTCGGCCCCGGCGAGGTGATCGATCCTCGTGGCCGCAAGCTGGTCGGTGTCTCCCAACGACGCACGCGCGACGGGGCGAGGTTCCAGACGATGTGCCACCTGCGGTGGCGCCCTGAGCTCGTCGCCGCGCTGGTTGCCGCGCCGCGCCCGACGCCGCCCGAGCTCGCCCCGCTCGTGGCCACCGTCGACGCCACCCCCACGGCCATCGTCGACGCCCTCCTCGCCGCCCTCCCCTGACAGACCCCGCCCGACCCGACCGGCCGGGTGGGCGCGCTGTGAGCCGGATGTGGCGCATCTCGCGCCCACCTGCTGGGTGAGGGCCTTGAGCCGAGTGGGCGCGATTCCTGCGAGATGTCGCAGTTCCCGCGCCCACTCGGGCTGGGTGGGCGCGGTGTGAGCCGGATGTGGCGCATCTCGCGCCCATCTGCTGGGTGACATCCCGGGTGGGCGCGATTCCTGCGGGATGTCGCTGGTTCCGCGCCCGCTCGGGTTGCGGCTGCCCGGCGGGTGGGACCGGGGGGATGGGTGGGGTGCGGCGGGGCGGAGGGGGTGCTGTGGGGAGAAATGGTTGACTTAGGGGGTCTGGGGGGACAACAATGGCGAGGCGTGGGGAGCGGTGGCGGCGCTGATCGCTTCGCTCCACATGTCAGGCAGGGTCCATCCGGCGTCGCGGCGCCGGTGCGAGCAGGGAAAGAGGGTGAGGCGCGTGTTGTTCGTCGGGACGCATGAGCGCCAACTCGACGACAAGGGGCGGTTGGCGTTGCCGGCCGCCTTCCGGGCGCTGCTCGGCGAGCACTGCTACCTCGCCAAGGGACCCGACAAGTGCATCGAGGTCATCCCCGCCGAGACCTTCGAGCGCGACGCGATGGAAGCGATGGATGCGGTACGCCGCGGCGACGCCACGCGCAACACCCGGCGTTCACTCGCCGGCACGGCGTCGCTCGTGACGATGGACAAGCAGGGGCGGGTGAAGCTCGACGACGCCCTACGCACGTACGCCGAGATCCCGCTCGAGCACCAGGTGCTGGTCACTGGCAACTTCGACCGCCTCGAGATCTGGGAGCCGGAGCGCCGCCGCCGGATCGAGACCGCCGGCGACGACGAGCTCGCCGGCGGCGACGAGTGACCCGCAGCAACGACACCGACCACAGCAACGACACCGACCACCGAAGGAGGAACGAGGTAGCGCCATCACCGATCGCACCCGTCCTGCGTCACGTTCGCCCATCTGCAGCCTTCCGGCCCTCAAGATGGACAGCCCCAACTCCGCCCGCTTCCGTCTCGTTCGACCGGGGAGACATCCCGGCGACACTCGTCGGCCGGGGGGCTGCAGATCGGCGAACCGCGCAGGACATCGTGCTCATCGGTCAGCAGTGACCGGGACCCTGACGATGCCACCCACGTTCCACCACCGACCGGTGATGGCCGACGAGATCGTCGCGTTGTTCGCGAACGTCCCGCCGGGTTGGGTGCTCGACGCCACCGTCGGCGGTGGCGGCCACGCCGAGCTGCTGCTCGAGCGATGGCCGCACCTCGCCGTGCTCGGATTGGATCGCGACGAGAGCGCGCTGGCTGCGGCCGGGGAGCGGCTCGCCAGGTTCGGTGAGCGGGTCCACCTCTTCCACTGCAGGTTCGACCGCCTCGACGAAGCCATGGAAGCGTTCTCGACCGACTCCCTCTCCGGTGCGCTGTTCGATCTCGGCGTCAGCTCGCCGCAGCTCGATCAACCCGAGCGCGGCTTCTCCTACCGCAACGACGCACCGCTCGACATGCGCATGGATGCGACGCAGACCTGGTCTGCCGCAGACGTCGTCAACGGCTACTCGGCGGCCGACCTGGCCCGCATCTTGAAGGCGTACGGCGACGAGCGCTTCGCCCGTCGCATCGCCAGCGCCATCGTCGCCGCCCGGCCGATCGAGTCGACGGCCCGGCTGGCCGAGGTGGTGGTCGGCGCGATCCCGGCACCGGCGCGCCGCACCGGCGGCCACCCCGCCAAGCGCACGTTCCAGGCCATCCGCATCGAGGTCAACGGCGAGCTCGACGTGCTGCCCACGGCACTCGACGCCGCCATCGCGCGGACCGCTCCCGGCGGTCGCATCGCCGTGCTGTCGTACCACTCCGGCGAGGACCGCATCGTCAAGGACCGGCTGCGCAACGCGGTCACCGGCGGGTGCACGTGCCCACCCGAGCTGCCGTGCGTGTGCGATGCAGTGCAGACGGTCCGTCTCGTGCGACGTGTGCCGCGCACGCCCTCGGGCGCCGAACAGGCCGACAACCGGCGCGCGTCCAGCGCTCGACTGCGCGTGGCGGAGCGGATCGTCGACACCCAGCGTCGCGGCACCATCGGTGGCGGGACGGTGAGCTGAACATGGCCCTCGTCTTCCGCGACGACCGCGACGACCGCGACGAGCGCGCTCGCCGCGGCGGTCGGACCGGCCGGGTCGACCGCAAGTCGCCGCTCGCGCGCCGGGACCCGACCGCCGGCGACGACCGACCCACGCGCAGCGCCGACCGATCCGCCCGCGCCGCACGTACGGCAACCTCCACGCGCACTGCACCTTCTGCCCGAACGGCTCCG
>JAODBQ010000449.1 GCA_025464045.1 Ilumatobacteraceae bacterium | reverse complement strand
GCCTGGTTTCGATGTGCCTGGTTTCGATGTGCCTGGTTTCGATGTGCCTGGTTTCGACGTGTCTGGCATCGACGTGTCTGGCATCGACGTGTCAGAAGGCGACTGCTCGGACGACGAGTTGGCTGGTGTGGGTTCGTCCGGTGCGCTCGTCGTCGACCGCGCCGCAGCGATGCTCGTCGTCGGCGCGGTCGTCGTCGCCGTGGGAGCCGCGTGCCTGGGCACGAGCACCGCTGCGCAGAACTGCTGCACCGTCCGGCCGGTCGCGCGAGCGGCGGATTCGAGACGTCGCATCGCCGCGAACTGATCATCCGCGTCGCCACTCGGCTGGTGGGCCGACCACGCGCGGCACAGGCCTTCTGCCTCCGGCCCACTGACGGCCGCGGCGGTCGGCGATGGCACTCCGTCCTCCGGCGTGGTCGCGGCGGCGACCGGAGGGGGCATCGCCTGCGGTGACGATGCGGTCGCGACGTCGGCCCCCGCCGCCCTCGACGTCGGCATCGGCCGCGTGCCTCCGTTGGGGTCGGCGAGGGCGGGCACGGTCGACATCGGTGCGGGCGGCGCGGTGTCCGCGACGTCCGTGACGGGCAGCGGCGCGGCCCTGTCGGCGCGAGGATCAGGGAGATCGAGGCCGATGTACGAGGTCGCGCGCGCGACGGCTGACTGAGCTGCCTCCGGCAGGCGGCCGGTCGCGGCCGCGGTGGACGTGCATGCCAGAACCCCCGCGGCGACCACGACGGCCCGCACCGCAACCTTCGACGGGTGCCAACGTGATGTCGCTCGCGTCGGGCGTTCCGTCGTGTCCGGCTGAGGCTGGCGGGCGGGCGCGATCCGCACCATTGCGGCGACCGTGTCGCGCTCTGCCGACAGCTCCTCCTCGGTGCCCTCGGAGCGCATCAAGGTGAACAGGTGGCGGAGCTCGTCGTCCGATCCGGGCGCGTCCGGACCCGACCACGTGGGGTCGTCCTCGAGGTCGCCGAGTTCGTCGAACACCGGTTGAGATCGTGCGAGCGACCCGTCGTGTTACAGCCTCGTGCTAGTAGGCGGACAACTCGCGCGCTTCGAAGCCGCCGACGCCTCGATCGATCCTCCACGTGCGCATGTCCTTGCCGGTGCCGTCCTTGCCCTTCTCGTAGACGACCACCGCTTCGCCATCGTGGCGCGCCGAGCCGCGAATGGTCACCTGCTGATGTGTCGACGCGATCGTGATGTCGACGATCGCCGCCGACAAGAAGTCGTCGATGGTGGCCGGTTCCCGTTCGTTCACAAAGATGACGGTGTAGCGCGCCCCCGACGCGACGGGGTCGATCGTGCCCTCATCCGACATCGTCGGCTCCCTCGGGTTCCAGGTGGCGATGGACCATGGGAGGGGATCGTCTCGGAACGACCGCTCGTTACACCGACTTCCGCAGCGTCACTGGCTTGGTGAGAGCGGACGTCCGCACCGTCGTCTACGCGTCGGTCGTGGTGTCCTGCTTCAACGCGCCGGCGGCTTCGCGCGCCTGGTCGGCGGTGTCTCGAGCCGCGTCCGTGGCGGACGCCTTGACATGGTCGAGGCTCTCGGCCGCCGCCGACTTCAGCTCGTCGGCGGCGTGGGCCGCCGGCTCCTTGAGGTGTTCGACGACGTCGTGCCCCGCGCTGGCGATCTCGTCCTTGATCGGTTGGATCTTCTCCGACAGCTGCGTCGACGCCTGCTTCTCCTGATCGCTCGGTGGGATCACCGCGGCGATGAGGAACCCCGTCGCGAACGCGAGGACGCCGGCGGTCAGCGGTGCACCCTGCGCGTGCGCGCGGACGTTGTCGGGCAGGCCCTGCGCCGCACCCACGGCGTCGTCAGCGGCGCCGCCCACGCTCTGCTGCAGGTCGTGCGCCTTGCCCATGACCCGATCGGCGGCTGATCTCACGCCACCGGTGATGCGGTTCTTGCGCCGCTCGATGACCCTTCCCGGACTCACCCGGTCGCCGATCGCGTCGAGCGTGTACCCGAGGTCGCCTCGAGTTGCTTCGATCTCCCGCTTCAGCTCTTCTGTTCTTTCGCCCACTGGACGTCCTCCTTCACGGTCTGCACGGTGGTCGGCAGAGGTTGCACATCCTTCAGTTCGCGCTTGGCGCGCATCACGAGCACGAGCGCGGCGAGGGCCCAGACGACGCCGACGAGCGCGAACGCGAGCGCGGTGTTCATCGCCTGATCGAGGAGCCATGCCAACGCGAGCGACAGGAACAGCAGCGCCAGCCAACCCGCCACGCCGGCACCGGCGAACATCCCCGCGCCCTTGCCGACACGTGTGGCTTCGTCCTTCGCCTCGACCTTGGCCAGTTCGAGCTCCTTGCGGAACAGCGTGCTGATGTCCGCGGTCATCTCACCGAACAGCTCGCCCAACGAGCGGTCCGGGCGCAGCGGCTGCGTCGCCGGGTCGTAGGCATCCGTCTTCGTCGTGGCCTGGCTCATGGCAACAGCTCCTCGTCCACGACAGCGACGACGACCGAGGTCGGCGCGTTCAGGCCCGCGGGCACGACCGGGTCCGGCGAGATCGACGGCGGCGGCATCGCGCCACCGGTCCACGGCCCCGTTGTCGACGCGGTCGACATCGGCGGCGTCAGGCCACTCGGCGAGCCGCCCGACGACTGCCGCGAGCCGAGCGCGCCCGCACGCACCAGCCGCCCGACGACGAAGCCGGCACCGACTGCGCCGACCAGGAACACGCCGGGCTTGCGTCGCGCGAACGCGGTGACGTCGTCGAGCAACCCCTGCGGACCGCCCCGCTCCAGTCGGTCGGCGATCGACGCGACCTTGCTCTGGGCATCCTCGAGGTAGTGCCCCAACGGTCCGGCATCTTGCGGACGGCCGTCCCCGAGTGCCCCGAGCTGACTGCTCAGCGTGCGCAACCCGCCCGCCGCCTGCTGGCTCTTCGCCTCGGCTTGGCCGACGAGCTCGCTCTTGGTCTGGTCGACGAGCTGCTGCGCGTGGTCCTTGGCTTGCGACGCGACGGCCTTGATCTCCTCCGTCGCGTGGTTGGCGACCTCACGCCCGGCATCGACGGCACCGCCGGCAACGCTGGACGCTTCGTTCGCGGCTGTGCGTGCGACCTCTCCCGCTCTGGCGCCCGAGCCACTGCTCGACGTCGGCGGGGTGGTCGACGTGTGATCGTCCGATGCGATGGTCACGTGAACCTCCTCTGCTGATGTTGGGTCCGCCGATACCCATCAGCCACGGGCCGAACCCGTGCCGCGCTGGCTTCACCCGAACGAGAGACGCTGCGCGGCCGGCCGGCGGGATCGATCAGGAGAGCGCAGTGACATGACCGACGAGCTCTCGCTCGACGGTCGCCGCCGCGCCGTCGTCGGTGAGGAAGTGCCCCGCTCCGTCGATCTCGACGAACCGGTACGGACCGGCGACGTGGTCGCGGGTCAGCTCTGCCGCGACGCGACCGACGGTGGCGTCGGCGGTCCCCCAGAGGTACAGCGTGGGCACGGTGACCGGTGGTGTGTCGGCGAGGCGCAGGCCGCCGCCTTGTGCTGCCGCTCGGTACCAGTTCATCGCGGCGTCGAGGGCGGCTCGTTCGGTGAACGTCGCGGCGTAGGCCGCGGCGTCCGCGTCGGGCACGCCGCCGCTCGTGAGCATCGTGCGGAGCGCGGCGCAGTCGTCGGACCACCACCGCTCGGCCACGGACGGCGTCATCCGCTGGTGGTGCTTCGACCGTTCGCGCTGCACCGAGTCCAGCTCGAACGACTGGGCGAACGCGGCCGGGTGCGGGCGCGACAGGATGCTCAACGTCGCGATCCGCTCGGGGTGCTGAGCCGCGGCCAGCCATGCGACCTGGCCGCCCCAGTCGTGCCCGACGAGGTGCGCGCGTTCGATGCCCAGCGCGTCGAGGATGTCGAGCACGTCGGCGACGAGCCGGGTCGAGCGGTACGCATCGACGTGGTCGGGTCGCACACCCGGTGTGTAGCCGCGCTGGTCGGGCGCGACGGCGTCCAGCCCGGCCGCGGCCAGCGCGGGCACGACCGACCGCCACGTGTAGCGGGACTGCGGGAAGCCGTGCAGCAGCAGCACCGTCGGCGCCCCGACGGGCCCGGCTCGGTCGGCGACGAACGTGCCCTGCAGCGTGGTGATGGTCGTCGTGGTGACCGCGAACCGGCTCATGTCGCCGACCGCCGCGCCGCGCTCGCCGCGCATGGCGATCCCTGCTCGTGTTCGACCCCCTGCATCAGCTGACGCTCCACCACCACTGCTCGACCGATCCCCTCGCCGCGTCCATCGTCGGGGCCCATCCGGCGAGATGCCATTGCCGCGGCTCCTTGTGCGATCCGACGAAGCGTGCCACCATTTCGCCGGGGAATCCACGACAAGGGGAGCCTGATGCAGTTCGGCTACTTCGCCATGCCCTCACACCCGCCGGAGCGCGGGTTGAAGGAAGGCCATGACTACGACCTGTCCATCCTGCGCGAGCTCGACCGTCTCGGCTACACCGAGGCCTGGATCGGCGAGCACCACACGGCGCCCTGGGAACCGCATCCGGCGCCCGACCTGCTCGTCGCCCAGGCGCTGATGGAGACCGAGCGGATCCGCCTCGGTCCCGGCGGGTTCCTGCTGCCGTACCACCACCCGGCCGAGTTGGCGAACCGAGTGGCGATGCTGGACCACCTGTCCGAAGGTCGATTGAACTTCGGTGTCGCGGCATCCGGTCTGCCGTCGGACTGGGCGATGTACAACGTCGACGGCCTGTCCGGCACCAACCGCGACATGACCCGCGAGGCCCTCGACATCATCCTGCGGCTGTGGGCGGCCGACGAGCCGTTCCACTACGAGGGCAAGTACTGGAACGTGGACCGCCCAGAGGAGATGTTCGGCGTGCTGCGTCCGCACATCAAGCCGCTGCAGGCACCCCACCCGCCCCTCGGGGTCGCCGGCCTGTCGAAGGGATCGGACACGCTGAAGCTCGCCGGCGAGCGCGGCTTCCTGCCCCTGTCGCTGAACCTCAACCCGGCCTACGTGGCGTCGCACTGGGACAGCGTCGAGGCCGGGGCGCGCGTGAGCGGCCGGACCCCGTGGCGTGGCGACTGGCGCCTCGTGCGCGAGGTCTTCGTCGCCGACACCGACGAGGAGGCGTGGCGACTCTCGGTCGGGTCGATGATGGGCCGGATGATGGACGAGTACTTCCTGCCGCTGCTCTCCAACTTCGGCTTCCTCGACTACCTCAAGCACGACCCGGACGTGCCCGACTCCGACGTCGACGCCGCGTACTGCGCACGGCACAACTGGATCATCGGCTCACCCGAGACGGTGGTCGAGAAGCTGGAGCAGGTCTACGACGACTGTGGGGGCTTCGGCCAGATCCTGGTGTTCGGCTTCGACTACTCGGACAACCCGCAGCCGTGGCTCGACTCGCTCGGGCTGCTGCAGGAGC
>JAODBQ010000448.1 GCA_025464045.1 Ilumatobacteraceae bacterium | reverse complement strand
CGCCGCGTTGCCCGGCACGTCGAGCTCGAAGGCGACGATCATGCACACGGCGCACGAGCCGTGGTCGTCGTCGGTCGCAGGCGCATCGAGGACAGCCCAGGCAGTGTGGTCCTCACCCGTGATCGGCTCGTGGTGTACCGGCGTGCGTCCCGGCACCGATGGATCATCCTGTGGTGATCGATCATGAACGCGTAGCCATCCCGACGCGACGACCACCCGCCGCGCAGGAGCGATGGAGGGATCCAGAGCTCACACAGACACCTCGCACATGCCGCTCTCTCCCAGCCCCCCGCCGACCCCGACGGGAGCAGACCGTAGCCGCGGGGCGATCGTCGCCCGCTTCGATCGAGGATCAATTGTCGGTAAATCGAGTCATGCGCCTGGCCGGCGTCGGCTCGACCCGTGTACGCGCTCGCGTGGTGGCAGACGGTGTCACCTGGCACAGTCATGGGCATGGGCATCGGTATGGGACGTCGCTGGAGCAGCACCGCCTGTCCGGGTAGGTCGCCGTCCGACGCGCCCGCAACGGGGCAGCCGGCATGAAGATCGCGCTGGTGCTGTGCATCATCGCCGCGCTCGGCTACGGGGTCGGTGCCGTGCTGCAGGCGCTCGGCGCCCGCCGTGCTGCCGCAGCCGGCCAGGACTCGATCGGCGCGATGGTCAAGCAGCCGACGTTCCTGATCGGGGTCGCTGCCGACTTCGTCAGCTGGGTCATCTCCCGCTTCGCGTTGCACACGCTGCCGCTGTTCGCCGTGCAGACGATCCTCGCCGGCAGCCTCGCCGTCACCGTGCTCCTCGCCCGAGTCGTGCTCGGTGCACAGCTGCGCCGTCCCGACCAGTGGGCGATCGGCGCGACGGTGGTCGGGTTGATCGTCGTCGGCGTCTCCGCCGGTGGCCAGGAGGTCCACCGGGTCAGCCACCTGCTCCGTCTCGGGATCCTGCTCGGCATCCCTGGGGCCGCCGTGGCCGGCTTCTTCGCGATGAAGCTGAACAAGTCGATCGTGCTCGCGGTGCTCGCCGGCGCGGCGTTCACCGGCAGCGCCATCGCCGCCAGGTCGATTCGCATCCGCCATCGCCCGATGGAGGCGATCCTCACCTCGCCACTGCTGTGGGCCGTCGTCCTCTACGCCGCGCTCGCGCTCGCCCTGCACGCGGCGGCCCTCACTCGCGGCAGCGTCGGGCCGGTCACCGCGGCGATGTGGGCGACGGAGGTCCTCGTCGCCGTCGTCGTCGGCGCCTTGGCGCTCGGTGACCACATGCGACGCGGATGGCTCGCGCCGGCGATCTTCGGGATCGTGATGACCCTCGCGGCAACGATCGTCCTGGCCCGCTCCCCCGCGCAGGAGCTCGAACATCACACCGTCGTCGCCTGACATCTCGCACGAACCGCGCCCACCCGGGCCGAGTGGGCGCGAAACCGGCGACATCTCACACGAACCGCGCCCACCCGGGCCGAGTGGGCGCTCGGTTCCACCATCGCTCGGCGGGCACCGTCGTTGGAGCTCGGGGCGCAAGGCTGTTCCGCGTCCACCTCGTGCGCACATCCGCAGACGCGCGCGCAGTACGGTCCCCAACATGCACAAGACCCTGCTCGTGCGGGTCGCTCCCGTGTTCGTCGTCCTCGCGTTCGCCGCGGCGGGCTGCAGCAGCGGCGCGTCGCCGACCACGACGAGCACCACGGCCGCAGTGATCCTTCCCGTTGCGACCACCACCACGACGATCGGCGCGCAGTCCGGCGCAACGACGACCTCGGCCGCGCTGTCCACCGGTACGACGGCCGCCGCGTCGACGGGTTCGACGACGGCCTCGGGCACCGCAACGACTGCAGCGACGCAGACGACGGTGGCCGGGCGGGCCGTCACGAGCCCGAGCGACAACGTGCGCCTCGGTGACAGCGGGGCAGGTGTCAAGCAGATCCAGACCGCGCTGGCCGCGCAGGGCTACAAGGTCACCGTGGACGGCAAGTTCGGGGCGCAGACCGCCGCCGCCGTGATCGCGTACCAGAAGAAGAACGGTCTCAAGGCCGACGGCGTCGTCGGGCCGGTCACGTGGGCCCGCTTGTCCGGCGCGTCCGCCGGCACGACGACGACCACGACGAAGTCCGGCTCCGCGACGACGGTCAAGGCGTCGACGTCGACGACGGTCAAGGCGACGACCACGACGACGGTCAAGGCGACCACGACGACCGCGCCCTGAGACGACCACCGCCTCATCCTGGCGAGATCACCGCGTGCAACGATCGTCGACCCGCTTCACCGTCCGCTGAACGAACGCTGCGCTGATGTTGACGGTGCTGCGCATGCGCCGTGCCGTCATGGGCGGCGAGCGGAGCCGCGGGGCAAACCCATCGCTGACGAGTACGACGGACGAAGCCCGGTCACCGACGCCGGCGTCGAGACGTGCCCACCGCGACGATGCGCGGTCGGCCGGACAGCGTGTTGGGTACGCTTGTCGGCGCTGGCGGCGTGAGGAGATCGATGAGCGGTCCACAGACGAGGGCGTACTGCGACGGCGTGGTCGAATCCGAAGGGTTCCCGGTCGCCGACGTGTCGGATTGGCTGGCGCAGGCGGGCACGGTGGTGTGGGTGGATCTGTGCGGACCGTCGCGGGATCAGCTGCACGAGCTCGCGAACGAGCTCGGCCTCCACGAGCTCGCCGTCGAGGATGCGCTCAGCCAGCACCAACGTCCGAAGCTCGACCACTACGAGACGCACCTGTTCCTGTCGGCCCACTCGGTGGGGATCGACGGCGACACCGGCGAGCTCGCCGCGACGGAGATCGACGCGTTCATCAACGACCGCTGGCTGATCACGGTCCGCAAGGACGACGGGTTCTCGATGGGCCAGGTGCTGCAGCGCTGGGACCGTTCGGCCGACCTCGCCAAGCTCGGTGTCAGCTTCATGCTCTACGGGCTCCTCGACGCGATCGTCGACGGCTACTTCGACACGGTGCAAGCGTTCGACGACTTCTACGACGAGGTGAGCGAGGGGATCTTCTCGGAGAGGCCGCTCGATCCGGCGCAGCAGCGCCACTGGTTCGAGATGCGCCGGGCGCTGGTGCGCTTCCACCGCCTCGTCGTGCCGATGCGCGAAGCGGTCAGCGCGTTGATGCGGCGCGAGCAATCGGCGGTCGCCGAACCGCTGTACCCCTACTACCAGGACGTGTACGACCACATCCTTCGAGTCAGTGAGTCCACCGACGCGCTGCGCGACCTGGTGAGCACGATCGTCGAGACCAACCTCAGCCTGCGCGACTACCGGCAGAACCAGGTGATGAAGAAGGTCACCAGCTGGGCCGCGATCATTGCCGTCCCGACCCTGATCACGGGCTTCTACGGCATGAACGTCCCGTATCCGGGATTCGGTCAGGAATCGGGCGTCGTCGTCTCGGCAACCCTCATGGCGCTGTTGTCCTCCGGGTTGTACGTGCTCTTCCGCAAGCGCGACTGGCTCTGACGCACGACGGTCGGGGCGCGAGGCTGCACGACGTGGTGCCTCCGGCTCGTCATCTGCTGCGCGCCAAGGACCTGGCCGACGGACGTCACTTCGAGGCGCTCACCGTGGCGGACCTGGCTCGCGCCGCTGGGCTCTCGCGCGCGCACTTCAGCCGCGAGTTCCGCCGGACGTTCGGCGAGGCGCCACACCAGTACCTCCTCACCCGCCGCCTCGAGCGTGCCGCGGCGTTGTTGCGCAACACCGACCGGAGCGTGACCGAGATCTGCTTCGCGGTCGGGCTGGCCAGCCTCGGCTCGTTCGTCACGAGCTTCCGGCGGGTGTACGGCGTCGCCCCGCTCGCCTACCGCGCGAACTTCCCGCCCGCCCGTCGCCACATCCGCATCCCCGGTTGCGTCGCGCGCGCCTACGGCCGCCCGCAGAACCGCACGTTTCGAGAAGCCGCGCCGAGCACTGGTCCCTAGCGTCTCGGACAACCGACACGAGGAGGTCCACATGATCACGATCGCCAATGCACAGTTCTGGGTGCACGATCAGGACGAGGCGCTCGTCTTCTACACGAGGACGCTCGGGTGGGAGGTGCGCTCCGACGT
>JAODBQ010000423.1 GCA_025464045.1 Ilumatobacteraceae bacterium | reverse complement strand
CGCTGCCGAACCGTCCATCTCGCTGCCGAACCGCCCCTGGCCGGCCGGGCACCGCCAACCCGCACCCCCGGGTCCGAGTCGCCCGGGGTCCGAGTCGCCCGGGGTCCGAGTCGCCCGGGGTCCGAGTCGCTTGGAGCGGCGCGAGTCGCCACGTCGAGAGAACCGCACCCAGCGACTCGCGCCCTCTCATCCGACTCGGACAACGACGTTCCGACTCGGACAACGACGTTCCGACTCGGACGGCGACGTTCCGGCGCCGCGTTGGAGATCGCCCCGATCCGAGGGCTACGGTCCGCGCTGAACGAAGGAGGGCTGATGGGAAGGCTCGACGGCAAGGTCGCGATCGTCACCGGCGGCGCGCGAGGGCAGGGCGGCGCGGAGGCGGCACTGTTCCGATCCGAAGGCGCGGAGGTCGTGATCACCGACGTGCTGCGCGACGAGGGTCACGCCCACGCCGAGGCGATCGGGGCGACGTTCCTTGCTCACGACGTGCGCTCGGAGGAGGAGTGGGCCGAGGTCGTCCGCCAGACGCTCGAGCGGCACGGCCACATCGATGCACTGGTCAACAACGCCGGGATCTTCCAGCGCGCCAAGCTCGTCGACACCGACCTGGCGATGTACCGGAAGATCATCGAGGTCAACCAGATCGGCGTGTTCCTCGGCATGCGCGCCGTGGTGCCGACGATGATCGAGCAGCAGTCGGGTGCGATCGTCAACATCTCCTCCGTCGCCGGTCTGCGCGGCTCGCCCGGAGGCTTCGCGTACGGCGCCTCGAAGTTCGCGGTCACCGGCATGACGAAGTCGGCGTCGATGGAGCTCGCCCGCTACGGCGTGCGCGTCAACTCCATCCATCCGGGCATGATCGAGACGGACATGATGGACGTGGTCACCGGCGGCAACGCCGAGCGCCACGACAAGTTCGCCAGCTCCGTCCCGCTGAAGCGCCCAGCCGAACCGACCGAGGTCGCCGCGCTGGCCCTGTTCCTGGCGTCCGACGAGAGCAGCTACTGCACCGGTTCCGAGTTCGTCATCGACGGCGGGATGACCGCGTAGCTCGCGCTGCCGAGCCGAGCTGGTCAGACGATGCCCGCGCCGCGCAGGGCGGCGACGGCGGCATCGTCGTAGCCCAGCTCGCCGAGGATCTCCGCGGTGTGCTCGCCGAGCTGCGGAGCGCGTGATCGGATGATCCCGGGCGACGCCGACAACACGGCCGGGAACCCCGCGAGGGGCGACGCCACGGTGGCCGTCGGGTAGTCGATGTCCTGCAGGATCCCGACCTGGCGCACGTGCGGCAGGTCGAGCAGCTGCTGCGGCGACAGGACCGGCCCGCCAGGCACCTTGTGGCGATCCATCTCGGCCAGGCACTCGTCGGTCGTGCGGTCGGCGCACCACGCCCCCATGTACGCCGACAGCGCCACGCCGTTGTCGCCACGGCTGAGATCGTCCTTGAACCGGTCGTCGTCGAGCAGATCGGTTCGATCGATCATCTCCGCCCAGCGGCGGAACTGGTACGACCCGAGCGCGAGGCACATCACCCAGCCGTCACGGGTGCGGAACACGTCGGCCGGTCCTGCCGTCTGGGTGCGGTTGTGGGTCGAGACGCGATCGACGCCCAGCATCGCCTGCTCGATCAGGTTGGCGCTGTTCCACGTCACCGCCGTGCGCAACAGCGACGCCTCGATCACCTGCCCCTCACCGGTCTGGCGGCGATGCATCAACGCGGCCAACGTCGACAGCGCGGTGATCGTCGCGGTCGAGAAGTCGACGTAGGGCACGGCCGCCCGCGACGGCTGACCGGGCGGGCCGGAGAGGAACATGTTGCCCGACGCTGCCTGGGCGAGCCCGTCGAAACCGACCTTGTGGCTCCACTCCCCGCCCGAGCCCCATGCGTTCACGGTGGCGAGGATGATGTCCGGCTTGAGGGCGCGCAGCGTGTCGTCGTCGAGGCCCATCGAGCGCAGCGTGCCGGCGGGCAGGTTGGCGATCACCACATCGGCGGTACGGATCAACCTCGCCACGACCTCCCGGCCTTCCGGCTTCGTCACGTCGAGGGTCATCCCGCGCTTGCCGCGATTGCACTGCAGGTACAACGCGCCGACGCCGTCGGACGTGACCGGGGTGATCCAGCGGTCCTCGCCGCCTTCGACGCGTTCGACCCGGATCACCTCGGCCCCCAGGTCCCCGAGCAACGCCCCGCAGTACGGCCCGGCGATGTACCGCCCGAAGTCGACCACCCGCGTCCCGTCCAACACCCCCATGTCGGTCCCCTTCCGTACAGGCGCCAGCGTATGACACCGCGCGGTCGCGGCGAGACCTGTCTGCCCGACCCGGCTACGTGGCGTCTCGTGCCGGCCCGACGTCGGTCGTGCGTGCCACCGGAACCTCCGGACCGCACGGTTGGGCCACGACGCCCGGGGGAACGGTGGTCGCATGGTCGTGGACGATGGCTGAGCGCGGTGCAGGGGTGATCTTCGACCTGGACGGCACGTTCCGGAGATGACCGTGAGGAGGATCACGCCGTGCCCGACGGCTCACCGGACTCGGAGAAGCTGAACAGCGAGCTCGACGACGTCCTCGATCGCGAGGAGCTCCGCCTTCGCTTCGACATGTTGCTCCAGGAGGTGCGCGTCGCCCTCCCGGGAGTCCAGGTCCTGTCCGCGTTCCTCCTGACAGCCCCGTTCTCGCAGCGCTTCGACGCCCTCGACGCCGCCGGCAGGGGGGCGTTCGGCGTCGCGCTCACCGCGTCGATGGTGTCGGTGATCTGCTTGTTGGGGCCCACGCTGCTGCACCGCATCGGCGAACGCACCGCCCGCGCTGCCCGGCTGACGTGGAGCATCCGGATGATGCTGGCGGGTCTCGTGTCCCTCGCCGTCGCACTGGTCAGTGCGCTGTGGGGCGTTGCCCGGTTCGTCTTCGGCTCGGGGACCGCGTGGTGGCTGTCGATCCCGATCATCGTCCTCGTCGTGCTGGCGTGGGTGGTCGTGCCACTGACGCTGCGCCGTCACACGACGGTGGTCGACACCCGCTCCTGACAACCGACGTCCGGGGTTCGGATGTCAGGGGTTCGATGTCACAGGTCGAGGCTCGTCACGTCACAGGTTGGCGTCGAGTGAGTCGAGCACGGCACGCGCCACGCCGGGCACTTCGTCCATCAGCTGCGAGAACTGACCGCGATCGGCGACGAGCACCCACATGTCCGTCACCGCGCGCACCGTGGCGTTGCGATCGTGGTGGAGGACGAGGCCGACCTCGCCGAGCAGTGCGCCGGGTCCGACCTCGCCGACGATCTCGGAGTTGCGCTCGATCTCGGCGGTGCCCTCGACGACGACGATGAAGGAGTCCGGTCGATCGCCCTCGTGGAGGAGTACCTCGCCAGCATGGAAGGCCACCTCGGTCATCGAGCGACCGACGAGGTCGAGGTCGCGGGCATCGCACTTGTCGAACACGGGCAGCCGGCGCAGCTGGCGCACGATGTCCTCGCGCGGGGCGATGATCGGCGCCTGGCGTCCGAGGTAGCTGGCCTCGAGCACCTCCCGGTGGGCGCGGAGGTGGGCGGAGTCACCCTCGAGCGAGAGCTCGCCGTGGCTGAGCACGTACGCACGCTCGGCGAGCGCCAGCGCCATGTGGACGTGCTGCTCGACGAGGAGGATGCCCATCTCGTGATCGTCGGCGATCTGACGGATGACCGGTTGCAGTCGCTCGACGATGATCGGCGCGAGGCCGAGGCTCATCTCGTCGATCATCAGGACGCGTGGACCGGCGATCAGGGCGCGCGCCACGCCGAGCATCTGCTGCTCGCCGCCCGACAGCAGGCCGCACCGACGGTTCTGGAGGGACTGCAGCGCGGGGAAGTAGTCGAGCGCCTGCTCGATGCTGATCTTGCTGCCCCGGCGATAGCCGAGGCGCAGGTTCTCGGCGACCGAGAGCTGGAAGAACAGGCCGCGATCCGCGGGAACGAGCGCCAGTCCCCGCCGGACGATCTGGTGCACGCGCTGCTTCTTCACCGAGTGGCCGAGCACCCGGATGTCGCCGGAGATGATCGGTAGCACGCCGGCGATGGTCAGCAACGCGGTGGTCTTGCCCGAGCCGTTGCTGCCGAGCAGCGCGACCACCTCACCGGCGTTCACCGTCATGTTCAGGTCGCGCACGACCGGCACGCCCTTG
>JAODBQ010000411.1 GCA_025464045.1 Ilumatobacteraceae bacterium | reverse complement strand
TGACGAGGAACATGATGCTGCGTTGGTCGAGCGTCCAGCTGATGTCGATCGGCCGCGTTTGCACCTGCGGCCAGACGCGTGCGCCGGCCGCGACCTCGCGTTCGACCGCGGCCATCACCACGTCCGTCGACTTCGGCGACGCGTTGCTGTGGAACAGCGGCGACAGCGTGGTCGGGATGCCGTACTTCCTGGAGAGGTCACCGAGCATCTCGACGCGGGTGACGGTGAGGTCGGCGTCGAAGAACTCGTGGACCACCTGCAGCATCCGGCCGCGCTCGCCGAGCACGGCGCACAGCGCTTCCAGCTCGTCGTGGTTCGCCCAGCGGCAGGGCACCGGGAGCATGTCTTCCTCGATGTCCACGAAGCTGGTCGACAGGCCGACCGCGCCGGCGTCGAGGCAGTCGCGCAACGCGTCGCACATCCGCTCGAGCTCGTCGGACGTCGCCGGTCGACGGGCCTCGTCGCCCATCACGTACAAGCGCAGGACGGAGTGACCGACGAGCGGCGCGACGTTGACCGCGAGCTCCCCGGCCATCGCGTCGACAAGCCCGCCGAACGACTCGCCCCACCGCCAGTCGACGCCGCTGTCGAACGCAGCGGCGGGCATCTCCTCGATCAGGCGGAACATCGCCGAGAAGCGCTCGCGGTGCTCGGGTCGGACCGGGGCCATGCTCAACGAGCAGTTGCCCGTGACGACCGTGGTGATGCCGTGCTCGATCGTCGGGTAGACGAGCGGATCGAACAGCAGGTGCGGGTCGAGGTGCGTGTGCGGATCGACGAACCCCGGTGCGATGACCCGGCCCGTGGCGTCGATGACCCGGTCACCGTCGGGCAGTGCAGGCCCGACGCTGACGATGCGGCCACCGTCGATGCCGACGTCGCCGAGGAAGCCCGGTAGGCCGGTGCCGTCGATGATCGTGCCGTTGCGGATGACGAGGTCCATCAGTGTGCTCCAGGTTCGTTCGGGTGGGCGTTCTCCGGACGTGTGCGTCCGACGGGGTGGGCGGTGGGGTGGGCGGCGGGGTGGGCGGCGGGGTGGGCGAGCACGCTCCAGGGGCGCCCGATCAGCTCGGTCAGCGAGGCGACGCCGGCAGCTTCGACGGCCTCGTCCACGGCTTCGTACGGAAGGCTGACGGCGCGCTCGGCGCCGTTCGGGTAGCGGATGCCGACGAGCACCTCGGCCAACCCGTCGTGGCCGGCGGCCAGCTCGGCGGCGACGATCACCGGCTCCGTCGCGGTGATCGCTCGCAGGGTCATGGCAGCGGCGGCTCGAGGTAGACGATGTCGGTACCGAGCAGGCGGCCGTGCTCGCCGACCGGCTGGCGGCGCAGGCTGAGGTGCAGGTTCCACGACAGGATCTGCTGTGCGCCGTCCGCGTCGCCCGGCAGCTCGCGTGCGGCGATGTCGGCGATGGTGTCGCCCGTGTCCGGGAACAGGTGTCGACGTCGTGTGGTGTTGATCCAGGGACGCTACTGCGAGCCCGGCTCGCGGCTCGGACCGGGGGAGCAGCGGCGGACCGGCCGCCGGCCGCCGGCCGGTCGAAGGCGGATCAACGGCCGTCGAGGCGGCGGGCGATCACCTTCAGGCACAGCGTCTCGTCGGCGCCCTCGAAGATGCTCAGCACGCGGGCGTCGACGAACAGCCTGCTCACCGAGTACTCCTCGGCGTAGCCGTAGCCACCGTGGATCTGCATCGCCTCACGCGTGACCCACTCGGCGGCCTTGCACACGTAGGCCTTGACCATGCTGGCCTCGACGGCACCCTCGCCCTTGGCCATCATCTTCGCGACCGCGTAGGCGAACTGGCGACCGGCCTGGATGAGCAACGCCATCCTGCCCAGCTTCACCTGGGTGAGCTGGTAGTCGAGGACGGCCGAACCGAACACGGTGCGATCCTGGGCGTACGTGAGCGCCGCCTCGTACGCCGCCTGCATCACGCCGAGCGCCCGTGCTGCGGTCTGCAGACGGCCGTTCTCGAAGCCCTCCATCTGGTAGTAGAAGCCCTTGCCGCGGCCTTCGGCGCCACCGATCAGGTTCGTTGCCGGCACCCACCAGTCCTCCAGGGCCACCTCGTAGCTGTGCATCCCCCGGTAGCCGATGGTGTCGATCGCACGGCCTTCCATCTTCCCGGTGGTGCCGCCGGGCAACGTCTCCTGGGTGAACTCGAAGCCGTGACCCTCGCCCCGGGGCTTCGGCACGATGAACAGGCTCAACCCGCGGTGACCCTTCTCGTTCGGCTCCGTGCGCGCGAGCAGCATCAGGACGTCGGCGCGGGCACCGAACGTGCACCACGTCTTGACGCCGTTGATCACGAAGCCGGCCTCGCCGCCGGGGCCGTCCGTCTCCGTGGCAGTGACCTTCAGCCCGGCGACGTCGCTGCCGTAGTCCGGCTCGGTGACGGCGACGGCAGCCATCACCTCCGCGCTGGCGAGCTTCGGCAACCACGTCTGCTTCTGCGCCTCCGTGCCGCCCTTGACGAGCGCCCGGGTGAGGATCTCCGGTCGGGTGATCAGCGATCCGCCGATGCCGAGCGAACCGCGGCTGAGCTCCTCGGTGGCCACGACCATGCCCATGTACTCGCCGTCACCGCCCTCGCTGAACCCCTCGTACGCCGCAGGCACGCTCAGCCCGAACGCACCCATCTCCGCCAGCCCGGTGATCAGCTCCTCGGGCACGTCGAGGTTGTCGCGGTGGACGTGCTCGGCGCGGGGCTTGATCTCCCGCTCGGCGAACGCGCGGAACGTGTCCTGGACCATCTCGAAGTCGCTGTCGAGGTGGCGCGGGCCGGGCCGCGCGGCGAACGAGGCGATGACCTCCGGCGTGCGGTAGGTGGCGAGGAACGGATGGGCGGCGCGCATCGGCGCCAGCTCCACGCCCCACAGCTCCTCGCGGCCGCACAGCCGCGTGATCAGGTCGTGGACCATCTCGGCGGTGAAGGCGCAGGTGATCAGACCCTCGAGCTCGCCCTTCGTGCCGTAGTCGAGCAGCGCACGGGCCGTCTCGACCTGAGCCGACGCATGGGCCAGGTCGTAGGCGAGGACCTGTTGCACGTCGGGCCCACCGGTCGCCCCGAGCTGCCGAACCGCGGCGCTGACGACGTCGTGGGCGAGGTCGATGACGTTCGCTGCGGCGGTCAGGTCGGGAGCGGGCAAGGCCGTGGCAGGGGCTTCCGTGCTGGTCATGCGGCTCACGATACCGATGGCCGAGGCGACGCGAGGACGCCCGATGTGACGCCGGCGACCCGCCCGCAGTGCACGGTGGGATTGCCGATGGACTGTGGCAGGCTGACCGCGTATGCCCAGTGAACCGACGACTCGACTGTGCGTGTACTGCGGTTCGAACGCGGGCACGTCGCCCTCGTTCGCCGCGCTCGCGCATCAGCTCGGCTCCTCCCTCGCCCACCGCGGCATCGGCCTCGTCTACGGCGGCGGCAGGGTCGGGCTGATGGGTGTCGTCGCCGACGCCGCGCTCGCCGCTGGCGGTGAGGTGATCGGCGTGATCACCGAGCAGCTGGTCGGCGCCGAGGTTGCCCACACCGGGCTCACCCGGATCGAGGTCACCGACACGATGCACGCCCGCAAGGCCCGCCTCAGCGAGCTGGCGGATGGGTTCCTCGTGCTCCCAGGGGGTTTCGGCACGCTCGACGAGTTCGCCGAGGCGCTGACGTGGAACCAGCTCGGGCTCGTCGCGAAGCCGGTGGTGCTGGTCGACGTCGACGGGTTCTGGACGCCGATGTTCGACTGGATGGAGCGCGCCGTCGATGCCGGTTTCGTGCGCAGCTCGCACCGCCTGCTCGCCCAGCACGCGCACAGCGTCGACGAGGCGATCGCGATGGCCACCGCCCCAGTGCCCGACGTCGGCCACAAGTGGATCGACCGCGACGTCACACCGCCGCGTGGCACCATCATCGACAGCTCCGCGCTGCGGGGCGTGGCGCGGGACTGACGGCGCAAGCGTCGGGCGTCGACGCGACGTCCGACCACGTCGGCGGCGTCTCGGTCGCCAACCGGGGCAAGCAGCGGGGGATGGCCTGGACGTGGATGGAGCGGTTCCACCCCAGGCCGTCGCGGGTCGAGAACATCGCCGTGCTGGCGGTCAGGAGATGGGGCCGCCGGGGTAGAAGCGGTAGCCGATGCCGGGCTCGGTGATGAAGTAGCGGGGTCGGCCGGGCTCCGGTTCGAGCTTCTTGCGGATCGCGGCGAGGTGCACGCGCAGGTAGTTGGTCTCCCGCTCGTACTGCGGTCCCCACACGGTCTGCAGCAGCTGGCGCTGGGTGACGAGCCGGCCGGGATGGCGCGCGAGCGCTTCGACGATCGCCCACTCGGTCGGGGTGAGGTGCGGCGGCGGCTCGCCGTCGAAGCGCTGCACCGCCTTGTCGACGAGGTCGAGCACGAAGTCGTCGGTGGTGACGGTCGCCTGCTCCGGCACCGGTTGGTGCCGGCGCAGCGCGGCGCGCATCCGGGCGAGCACCTCGTCCATCCCGAACGGCTTGGAGACGTAGTCGTCGGCGCCGGCGTCGAGCGCGCGGACCTTGTCGGTCTCGGCGTCGCGCACGGACAGCATGATGATCGGCACGGTGCTCCAGCCGCGCAGCCCGCGCACGACCTCGACGCCGTCGATGCCGGGGAGCCCGATGTCGAGCAGGACGAGGTCGGGATGGTGGGACGCGGCGAGCGCGAGCGCCTCCTCGCCCGACGCGGCCATGTCCACGTCGTAACCGCGCGCGGCGAGGTTGACGCTGAGGGCCTTGCGGATCTGGGGTTCGTCGTCGACGACGAGGATGCGGGTCATGGGTTGGTCTCTCGAATCATGCGGCGGTCTCTCCGGGTCATGCCACAGCAACGTCTGCGAGCGGGAGGATGAACGTGATCGTGGTGCCGCCGCCGGGCGTGTCGTCCAGCTCGAGCTTCGCTCCGGTCGCCTCGACGAAGCCGCGGGCGATCGCCAGCCCGAGCCCGGCGCCGGCGTCGGTGGAGCGGTCGCCGAGCCGCTGGAACGGCTCGAACACGAGCGCGCGCTGGGCGCGGCCGATGCCGGGGCCGCGGTCGACGACGCGCAGCTCGACGTGGTCGGCGACGACGGCCGCCTCGATGCGCACGGGACGATCCTCCGGCGACCAGGCCAGCGCGTTGGACACGACGTTGCCCACCGCCCGCTCGAGCAGGGCGCCGTCGGTGAGCACGAGCGGCACCGTCTCCGAGACGTCGATCGTGACCCGGCTCGCCGGCGCGCCGAGGTGGGCGAGCGCGGCGGAGACGACGTCCTCCAGGGCGGTCGGGCGCCGGTCGATCTGCATCGCACCGGCCTGCAGCCGGCTCATGTCGAGCAGGTTGCCGATGACCCTGTCGAGTCGGTCGGCGGCGACGTCGATGGTGCCGAGCAGCGCGTCGCGGTCGGCGTCGGAGAAGGGCACGCGCTTCTCCAACAGACCGCTGACGGACGCCTTGATCGACGCCAGCGGCGTCCGCAGGTCGTGGGACACCGCACGCAGCAGTGCGGTGCGCAGCTCGTTCGCCTGCTCGAGCGCGTCCACCGTGGCCGCGTCGTGACGCAGCCGCCGCGCCTCGAGACCGAGCGCCAGCTGATCGATGAACGCGTCGAGGACGCTGTGGTCGTCGCCCGTCAGGTCGCCGCCGACGAGGACGAGCACCTGCTCGCCGCGCTCGTCGAGTGGCCGCATCATCCCGAGGTGCGGGTCGGCCGCGGCCGGCAGGCCGGCGCTGCTCGTGACCGTCCATCCCGACTCGACGCGGTCGAGGACCATCGCCGTGTCGAGGTCGAACAGCGTGCGCAGCTGGTCGAGCAAGTCGGGCAGCGGATCGACTGACGAGACGATCGAGCCGGAGGTGCGCGCCAACGCCTTCGCCTCGGCGCGCGCCCGTCCGGCTTCGCGAGCGCGGCGCGCCGAGCGATCGACGAGCACGCTGACGACGACGGTGATCGCCACGAAGATCACGAGCGCGACGATGTCGTCGCGGTTGTTGATGTGCAGCGTGTGCACCGGCGGTGTGAGGAACCAGTTGGTGAAGCCGACCGACAGCACCGATGCGACGAGGCCCGGGCGGATCCCGCCGGTGGCCGCGATCGCGATGACGAGCGCGAGGTTCAGCAGCAGCGCCGTCGACAGGTTGAGGTGCTCGTGGTTGAGCACGAGCAGCCAGCACAGCGTCGGCAGCCCCACCACGCACATCGCGAAGCCGATCCGCTCACGTTCCGGCGGGACGGCGCTGCGACGGGCGAGGCGCGGGAGCTGGAGCGGCTCCTCGGCGCCCGCCGCAGTCGCGATGACGTGCAGATCGACGCCCTGCACCCGCCGGCCGAGCGCCGACAGCAGCGAGCCGTGGACGAGATCCTCCCAACGGCTGCGGCGAGATGCGCCGAGCACGATCTGGGTCGCCTGCTCGGCCGTGGCGAACGTGGCGAGGGCGCCGGCGACGTCGTCGCCGACCACCTCGCGGTACGTCCCGCCGAGCTCGATGAGCAGCGCGCGCTGGCGTTCGAGATCGCCGGTGGGCCGGGCCGCGAGACCGTCGGCCGGCGAGATGTGCACGCCGATCACCTCCCCGTGGCGGCGGCTCGCGATGCGGGTGGCGCGTCGTACGAGCAGGTCGCCGCCGGGAGCGCCGGTGAGCGCGACCACCACACGTTCTCGTGTCTCCCACGTGGCGGTGATGTCGTGGCCGGCGAGGTAGTCCTGGAGGTTCTCCTCGACGCGGTCGGCGACCCACAGCAGCGCCAGCTCGCGCAACGCACCGAGGTTGCCCGGACGGAAGTAGTTCGCGAGCGCGGCATCCACGCGATCGGGGGCGTAGACGTTGCCGTGCGCGAGGCGCCGCCGCAGCGCCTCGGGGGTCATGTCGACGAGCTCGACCTGATCCGCCGAGCGCACGAACGCGTCGGGGACCGTCTCGCGCTGGATGACGCCGGTGATCTTGTCGACCACGTCGTTGAGCGATTCGAGGTGCTGCACGTTGACCGTGCTGATCACGTCGATGCCGTGGGCGAGGAGCTCGTCGACGTCCTGCCAGCGCTTCGCGTGGCGCATGCCCGGGACGTTGGTGTGGGCGAGCTCGTCGACCAGGACGAGCTCCGGATGACGGGCGAGCACCGCGTCGACGTCCATGTCCTCGAGCTCGGCGCCGCGGTAGGTGACGACGCGACGCGGGATCACCTCCAACGCCCCGATCTGCGAGGCCGTGTTGCAGCGCCCGTGGGTCTCGACGAAGCCGATCACGATGTCGCTGCCGCGCTCGGCGCGGCGATGGCCCTCGTTGAGCATCGCGTACGTCTTGCCGACGCCCGGCGCCGCCCCGAGGTAGATGCGCAGCGTGCCGCGTGCCATGCGCACAGTCTTACCTGCCGCTCGGTCCGTGTGGCCCGGTGCTCGTGCTGGTCAGGCGCATTCAGTGCTGCGGCGCGTGGGGGACCGGTGGTTCGGCGAGCAGCGTGTAGACGGGGTTGAGGATCGCCAGGATCCCGTGGTGGACGCCGGCGGTGCCCTCCACGCTCATCACCGTGCCCGTGCGGATGCCCGCCACGCTGCGCCGGCCGTAGAACACGACCGTGACCGCACCCGTCTCGTCGGCGAGCGTGCACTCGAGGCTCGGCGAACCGCTCCATGCCTGGACGCGCACGGCACGGACGCGCCCCGCCACCGTCGCACGCGCCCGCGGCTGCAGGTCGTGGATCGGCGTCCGGTCGGCGGGGAGGATGCTCACGTCGACGTCCCGGCCGGCGGGTCGCTG
>JAODBQ010000410.1 GCA_025464045.1 Ilumatobacteraceae bacterium | reverse complement strand
AGTCAGGTTGTGACGTCGCCAGATCGTCAGGGCACGTGCACCGGCAGGTGGTTGACGACGCGGATGAAGTTCCCCACTGCGAACTCGGGCTCACCGACCTCGATCTTCGGGACGCGAGTCAGCAGCTCGCCGATGAGGGCGCGCAGCTGCGACCTCGCCAATCCCGCCCCGATGCAGAAGTGCGGGCCGCCACCGCCGAAGCCGACATGCGGGTTCTTCGGCCGGGACAGGTCGAAGTCGTGTGGACGCTCGAACACGGACTCGTCACGGTTTCCGGAGCAGTAGAACATGCACACCTTGTCGCCCTCGGCGATCCGTTGGCCGCCCAGCTCGGTGTCGACAAGTGCGGTGCGCGTGAACTGCATCACGGGTGAACCGTGCCGCACGAACTCCTCGACTGCGGGCATGATCCGCCCGTCGAAGTCCTCCAACAGGTAGGCGCGCTGGTCCGGGTTCCTGTCGAATGCGACGGTCGTCAGCGAGGTCGTGTTCCTGGTCGTGTCGTTGCCGGCGACCGTGAACAGCACCATGAACGCACCGATGTCATCGTCGGTCAGCCGCTGCCCGTCGACCTCGGCGTTCACCAGGTTGGTGAGCAGATCGTCGCTCGGGTGCGCCCGACGGTGATGGGCGAGGTCCGCGCCGAGCTTGTACAGGTGGTCGATGGCCGCGGTGATGGTGCCGATCGGATCCGCCGGGTCCCCGAAGGACGGGTCGGACCTGCCGATGACCGCATCCCCGGCGAGCGCTGCGGCGACCCGTTCGGACTCCGGCACGCCCATCATGTCGGCGATGGTCCGCATCGGCAGCCGCGAGGCGCAGTGCTCGACGAAGTCGACGTCGCCGGCACCGACGAGATCGTCGATGATCTCGCGGGCAGCGCTGCGGATCTGTTCGTCGATCAGCCTCACCTGGTGGCGGGTGAACGCGGCGGTCACCAACGCGCGGTACCGAGCGTGTTCGGGCGCGTCCATCATCAAGAAGAAGCTCGCCGCCTTGGCCAGATCGAACGGCACCGGATCGAGGCTGACGCCGAATCTCGAACCGAACCGCTGGGTCTGGCGACTGACGGTGTTGATGTCGTCGTTCTTGACGACGGCCCAGAACCCGGTCTCCTCGTGCGGGAACGGGAACTCTGTCGGCGGGTGCCAGCTGACCGGCGCCTCGCGCCGGAGCCGAGCGAAGCTCTCGTCCCGCTCGTCGAACGACTTCGCCCAGAACGCGTCCGACGAGATGTCGACGTCGATGGTGCGCTCGTGCGGTGTTGCCGCCAGCTTCATGACCAACCCCCGGTCGAAGAACCCCAGACCACGCAGGATAGGGAACCCGACCCGACTGGTCAAACGCCGCCGCGAGGGACGCCCGAGTTGTCTGCCCCCGGTGAGCGCACGACGGCGGCCCGGAAGGGGAACGGCTGCAACAGGCCACACGAGGAACGCGTGAACCAGCCGATTCCACACCGATTGCGCGCGTCAGGCGACGTGGTGAGCGATGCGGGTCCGTCGGTGATCCGGCTGGGATCGGGATCACCGACGGAAGCCCGCAGCGCGGGTCAGGCGATCTGTTCGATGACGATGTCTGCCGTGTACGGAGCGGCGATCTGGACGATTCCGTTGCCGCCGATCTGGATCGTGGTGCCCGCGCTCGCGGTCACCAGGAGGGTGTCGGTCGCCGGGGCGCCGACGGTCGCGAGCGTGTTGGGTGGGCCGACGGGGTTCCCTGATTGTTGGACGACGACGTTGGCGCCGGCGCCGAGCGTGCCGCCGCTGATCCGGTAGGAGACCTGGTAGGTGCCGGCGGCAGCGAGGGTGAAGGAGTTCGTGGTCGCCGCGGTGCGTGCCACGTTGGTGCCGAGGATCGCGCCGTCAGTCGGGAAGTCGAACGGCGTGAAGCCGGTGACTGCGAGCGTGATCGCGCCGCCGTTGTTGTATGCGCTGCGCGCCGCGACCAGACCACCGGGACTGCCCTGGGGCCCGACCAGGCTGGTCGGCGGTGTCTGCCAGTGGCCGCCGGACTTGGGTCCGTAGAACTGGTGCGTTGTCGTGTCGACGTAGAAGTCGCCGTCGTTGCCCGTCGCGTCCGAGGGCGCACCGGTGCCGTGGAGCACGGTGTTGACGCCGTTCTCGAACCCGTTCACCTGGTTCAGGGGGACGAGGTAGCCGACCACATCGAGGACCAGGTTGACCTGGCCTTGCTGGTTGAAGATGCTGATCGCTCCGCCCGTCCCCAGTCGGGCAACGGTCAGGTTCGACACCTCGGAGCCAGGCAGCGCGTTGTTCGTGGACGAGATCGGTCGTGGCTGGCCGGTCGGCCAGATCGTCAAGAAGCTGTGCAGCGTCGCGTCGTAGTCGATCGTCGTGTTCAGCACTGCGGCCGTCGCCCCCGCCGGGATGACGTGTCCCGCCCCCGCAACGGTCAGATCCAACTGCTCGCCAGGTTGCAGCGGCCGGGGCGTCGCCACTCCGACCGGGCCGCCGCTCGACGCCCCGCGAGTGTCGAGGATTCGGCTCGGTGCCACGGAGACGAAGACCTCGACCTGCGTTGCCGTCACGATGCCCTGCGGGCGCCGCGTCGACGGGCTTGCCGACGCCATCACGCTCGCCGCCGATCCTCCGACCATCACAGCAACCGCCGTACCGACCAGTGCTCGGCGCCAATGGCTGCCGCGCAACATCAAGTTCCTACTCATGCTCGTTGCTCCTCTGTTCCGCCGCGCCGCCCCGGGTCGGGCGCCGCCGCCAATGACATCGGCACCATCACCCGCCGTAGTGACAACAAGCACCCGGTTCACCCGACGGCACCGCACCTCCGCCATCGCTGCCCGCGCAGAGGGTGCACGAGCGTCAAGATCGTTCCGCGGGCGGCATGACCGCGCATCACCCCGCAGCGCGAGGCTCGTCCGAGGAGGGCTGCCGTTGGTTCGTCGGCGCCGAACGGTGCGGGAAGAGGTGGGTGGTGCCGGACAGGTCTAGCAACCTCGCCATCGCCGCCGACACGCCGGCGACGTCGAGGCGGTCACCCCGACTGGTCACGTGCCGACGGAGTCGGAGCAGGCGGGAGAGCAGGGCGCACGAGCCGAACGACACCTGCCGCATGTCGACGACCACGTCGCCTGCGGTGACTTCGTCGAAGGCGCTGCCCACCTGATCCGCGTTGGCCGCGTCGATCTCGCCCACCAATGAGATCACGGTCGGAGATCCGCTGACGACCGCTATCTCGACTGGAGCCGCAGCTCCGTGGATGTCGTGCATCACCACCTCCAGCTCACTCGAACGTCGCGTGCAGGGCCACTCCATCGACTCCACCTCGGGTTGCCGATGACCTCGATGACGAGGCACATCGGCTCAGCGACGTCAGGCGGGTACGTCGTTCGTCGCTGAACGCCTCCCCCCGACGTGGATCCCCGTCGTCTCGTAGATCAGGTCGGCTTCGCGGGCACAATGCTGCCGGTAGCGGGTCGCGAGCGCGGCCAGGCGCGCTCTGACGTCTGCGGGATCGATTGGTACCTCCGGGTCGGGTTCGATCTGTTCGCGCAGTGCGGCTGTGGCGATGCGCAAGTTGCGCTGCTCGTCTCGTAGCCGCTCGATCTGCGCGGCGCGGTCTGGATGGCAGAGGGCCACCTCCTCGAGGACGCCGAGCGTCTGATCACTGTCATGGATCTGCAGCTCGAGCGCGATCCCCAACGCATCCACCGCAGTCAGGATCCGATGGAGCCATGTTCGCTGCCGGCGGGGTGCCGGCGCGGCAAGCGCGAACTCGAGCACATGGAGCGCACGCAACGCGGCGTGGCGCTCCTCGCGGGCCGCCGCTGCCGCGACATCCAGACGTCGGCCACCGGTTGGCCACCGCTGCGAATGCTCGTCCATCTCGCCGTCGACCATCTCGTCCCGGGCAGCACGTCGCGGCTCAGCGACGACGGGCGCGTCGTGGGTGCGGCGCAGGGCAGGGGGCAGATGATGCACCTGCCAGGGCGCGGAGCAGACTCCGCCGGCGATGGCCGACCCCGGACACCGGCGACGTCGGCGGCAGGTTGGGACGGGGCATCGCACCGAGGAGGCGTGAGGGCGCGAGCAGCGGGCCACACGATGTCATGGCTGTACCTCCTGATCATCTCGGGTGTTCGACGGGATCGCCGATGTGCGGGTGCGCGAACGATTCTGCGACGAGTCCGCTCGGCCTTCAGCACCTGCTGTGCGTTCGCTCGTGTCGCTCGAGTAACGGCGAAGGCCACGGACATCAGCGAGGCCCGCTCGTCGGCGAACCTGTTCGGCGTCCACCCCAGCATCGCGATTCGCGGTGAAGTGGTAGCGACGCAGCGCATTGGCGGTGACCCGCTCGTCGCCAGGCGCGGAGAGCTGCCGGATGAGGTGATCCGCACCGAACCGTGTCAGCCGCTGCGATGAGCTCGGTGGAACGCCAGACCGCGCGCTGATGAACAACGGTTGGCCCCGGCGCCGGCCCGCGCAACGCCGGACGGCACGAGCCGTTGCTTCCGTGAGCTCGACCCGCTGCTGCTCGCCCTTGCGGCGAAGCACCAACGAGACCTTCGGTGGGCGCCCGGTGACGTCGTCGACATCCAGTGCCAGCGCCTCGCCGAGCTTGAGCCCGTCGAACACCAGCAGGGCGACGAGCGCCTCGAGTCGCGGGTCGAGCGCTGCGGCGGTGGCCAGGTACGCGTCCACCGACGCCGCCGTCAGCACCGCGGTCGGGCTCAGCGCCGCTGCCGGCGTGCCGGCCCATGCGGCGCCTGCCAACGGGTTGCCTTCGATGGCAGATGCTTCGACAGCGAACCTGAAGAACGACGCGAGCGACGACCATCGCCGTCGCAGGGTCGACGCGCTGTCGCCGGCCTGGCGCCGAGCGGCCATGAACGCCCCCAGGGTGGCCACGTCCACGTCGAGCGGGACGGCGCCGCGTTGGACGCACCAGCGGCCGAAGGCGCCGAGGTCGGACCGGTACGCGGTGCGCGTGTTCGACGTTGCCTGCTGCGCCAACCAGGCCTCGACGACATCGACCTGAGTGGATCGTTGCGCTGGAGTCGCTGCTCCCTTGACCATGCCGAGATCATGCCACGGACGGTCCGGATGTGTCAACATAATCACGGCAACCGCGAGTTCGGGCCGAGCACTTGACACTCAACATAACCGTTGGCATTATGTTGAGCGGATCGCCGATCCGGCGACCGCCGAAGGCATCAGCCAACATCCGACACAACATCAGACAAGGAGTGATGCGATGTTGATGCAAACCGACCCGTTCCGTGATCTCGACACGCTCTTCAGCCGGCTCTCCAGTCGCCAGCCGAACAGCTCCGGGGTCATGCCGATGGACGCCTTCCGCCGGGGGAGTGACGTGTGGGTCCACATCGATCTGCCCGGCGTCAAGGCCGACAGCCTCGACATCACCGTCGAGCGCAACATGCTGACCATCGCCGCCGAACGCGACTGGCAGCGCCAGGACGGTGACCAGCCGTACTTCGGTGAGCGCTACCGCGGTGCGTTCCGCCGACAGATCCAGCTCGGCGACGGACTCGACCTGCAGCACCTCGAAGCCGACCTCCACGACGGCGTCCTCACGATCAGGGTCCCCGTCGCGGAACAGGCCAAGCCACGCAAGATCCACGTCGGACAGGCCCACGACACCGGCAACAGCGCCATCGAAGCAAGCAGCTCCGAGACCGGGTGACGGTCCGGCGACTCCGTCACCCGCTCCCGTGGCCGTCGAGCTGCGGGAGCGGGTGACCGACCCGCGCGGACCTCTCCGTCGAACGCGCCCCGATGCGCGAACGCGACTCAACCGCCGACGTGTGTCGGCGCGGACGTGAGCGCGTCCCAGGCGGCCATCGCGCAGGTGATGACCGCTTCCAACTCGGCGCGAGTGGCACCGTCGCG